>CALJDF010000233.1 GCA_938023835.1 uncultured Alphaproteobacteria bacterium | reverse complement strand
TGTCAGGCGGAATACCTAACAACTCGATCAGAATGAATGGCGCCGTCGCGACATAGACGAAAATCGTCGCCATCGCGAACCCTGCGTTCAACGTGTAGCCCATGAATAACGGTGACCGCATCAGGCGGGGGTAGACCATGAGCATCGTCAAGGCGTCGCCACCGACCGTTCGATCTCTATTCGTATGCGTTTCTTTCAGCAGGAAGACGAACAAGACCAAGACAACCGCGCCGACGATGGTCAGTAACCAAAAGATCGATTCCCAACCGAAAGCAACTTGCAGGTAGCCACCAAACACCGGTGCGAATGCCGGCGCGACCCCCATCACCATGGCCACAAACGCCATCAGACGCGCGCCTTCGTCGCGGTCAAAGAGGTCGCGCATGATTGCGCGCGCGAGAACCGGCCCTGCGCAGCCGCCCAGCGCTTGAACAGCGCGCGCGATGATCAGCATTTCGATCGACACCGCCAGCGCCGACATGGCGCTCCCGACCACATAGATGGCCAATCCAACAAAAATTGCCGGGCGACGACCGTGGCGGTCTGAAAGCGGGCCGTAGATGAGCTGCCCGAAAGAAAACGCGATCAAGTACACACTGAAGGTTAGTTGGACCTGACCGGTGGTCGCTCCAAAATGGGTAGCAATCGCCGGCATCGCCGGCGTGTAAATACCGATCGTGCTGTAGGCGACGGTCATCAAGCAGACCATCAGGAAAATCAGCAGCGGCAACCGCTCCTGCATCGCGAACGCCTACCTCTATTCGCCAGGGATCGGCGCGGGATGACGCTTGCCGCGCCCCGGTCCACCGATCATGGCCACAACGAAAGCCCCGATCATCACAACCGAAACAACCCAGACCATGGGCATATGCGTGCCGTCAGTCAGCAATCCGACGATCGAAATCGTCACCGCCGCGGTCAGCATTTGAATGAAGCCGTAAAGCGCCGAGGCCGCCCCGGCGATGCGCGGAAAGACGCTAACCGAGCCGGCCAAAGTGCTCGGGAATATGATCGCCATCCCAAAGGCCATAAGCGCCAAAGGCCCGAACAAACTATAGATGCTCAAGAACCCGAGAACGCCGAGGACGAGGAAGACCACGCCGCCGGCCCCCACAAGAGTGACCCCGATGGGCACCATGCGGTCCACGCCGACTCGGTCGGAGATCCGACTAGAAACCCAAGAACCCGCCACGTAACCGGCAATGCCCGACACCGATAACCAACCATAGGACGAGGGTGAATAGCCGAGCACCTCGATCACGACAAAGGGGGCGCCCACCATGAAGGCGAACATGCCGCCGAATACCAAAGACCCCACGCTGACAAAACCCCAATAGGCGCGCGATTTGAGCAGCATGCCGTAATTCGTGATGAGCGTGATCGGTCGCTCGGCCGCGTTTGTCGCGCGGTGTTTGTTGGTCTCCGGCATCTTGAGGGCAACCAGAAAGACGGCGACGGCGAACACGAGCACAACGCCGAAAGAGGCGCGCCAGTCGAACCAAACCTCGAGATAACCGCCCAGCACCGGCGCAAAGGCCGGCGCCAGTCCCATGGCCAGCGCGATATAGGCCATCACCTTCGCGGTTTCTTCCCGCGAATACAGGTCGCGCATGATCGCACGCGCCACCACCGGCCCCGAACAGGCACCCAAAGCCTGCAATCCACGTCCCCAAATAACGAGATCAACCGACAAGACGATACTCGGCGCCACGATGATCATCACCGTCGTGATCACAAAGATCGCGAGTCCGCCCAGCAACACCGAACGCCGCCCAAAGCGATCCGATAGCGGGCCGTAAATCAACTGACCTGCCGCAAAGGACGCCATGTAGATGCTGATGGTCATCTGGACGCTGGCCGCGTCGGTGCCGAAGAACTCGACCATCGACGGCAACGACGGCGCGTAGATATTGGTCGAGATATGGCCGGAAGCGATGAGGCCCGTCAAAAAGGCGATAATAAGCGCCGGATGCCATGTCATCGGTTGTGTTGATGTCCTTTCCGCCGCGCAGAGTCCTCGCCGGCGCACCGCAAGACGCGGCACAAGGTCGCCATTGTATGGGGCGGACGCGGCGCGGTATATGCGCGAACCTACCCTTTATGTCACCAGGTCATGCGTGGTATGACGCCAGGACATACGTTGCCGTTGGGCTTGCTCAATCGCGCGCCCGAACATCAGAAATGAAGATCCAATGAGTACTTTCTTCTTGGTCCTTTTCGCGATCAGTCTTGCCGCCGTTGTGGTGTCCTTGTTCGCCGGTCTGTTCATCATGACGCGACCCGGCGACGCCAACCGGCGCCGGAGCAATTACCTCATGCGCGCGCGCATCGCGAGCCAAGTGAGCGCAGTTGGCTTTCTGATTCTGTTCCTCGTCACGAAGTAGCGCAGCCATGGTCAAACTCACCCGCATCTACACCCGAGGCGGTGATAAGGGAGAAACATCGCTGGTCAGCGGCGACCGCGTCCCGAAACATGATGCGCGCGTGGCCGCCTTCGGAACGGTCGACGAAACGAACGCCACGATCGGCCTGGTGCGCCTCCACACGGCGGGTGAGGCAGACGCCATGCTTGCGCGGATTCAAGACGATCTCTTCGATTTGGGCGCGGATCTTGGCAACCCTTCCGACGACATGTCCGACGCCAGCCTGCGAATCGTTGCCGACCAGGTCACGCGGTTGGAGGAAGAAATCGACGCGATGAATGCGTGCTTGGCGCCGCTTACCTCGTTTGTCTTGCCGGGCGGGACCCCCGCATCGGCCTACCTCCATCAGGCCCGCACCGTCTGCCGGCGGGCCGAGCGCCTCGCCACGACGCTGGCCGAGACCGAATCGGTCAACCCCGAGGCCATCCGTTACTTGAACCGCCTATCGGACCTCCTTTTCGTTGCGGCCCGCTTTCTCAACGATAAGGGCGCCGGCGATATCCTTTGGCGGCCCGGTGCGAACCGCTAAAAGCCGCAAAACCGCGCATCTCGCGACCGTCATTTGATTGACTTCGCACATGCAAAATGCCTACGCTGCACCGCACACAAGCCTGAGGCCGATGTTGACCCCGGCCCCCGCTGACAACCGACCGGGTCAAAGCTAAAAAAGGGAGCGCACCGACGATGAAAGTGCTCGTCGCGGTCAAACGCGTGGTCGACTACAACGTCAAGATCCGTGTGAAGTCCGATAATTCCGGCGTCGAACTCGCGAACGTCAAAATGTCGATGAACCCCTTCGACGAGATTGCCGTCGAAGAGGCTGTTCTTCTGAAAGAAGCCAACAAGGCCAAAGAAATTGTCGCGGTGTCGATGGGCCCGCAACAGGCGCAGGAAACGATTCGCACGGCGCTTGCCATGGGGGCCGACCGCGGCATCCTGGTCAAGACCGATGCTGAGCTCCAGCCATTGGCAGTCGCCAAGCTGCTCAAAGCCATCATCGACGACGAAAAGCCCGATCTTGTGATTCTCGGCAAGCAGGCAATCGACGATGACAGCAACCAAACCGGTCAGATGTTGGCCGCATTGTTAGGTTGGGCCCAGGGTACCTTCGCCTCGAAAATCGAACTCGACGGCGACAAGGTCAACGTCACCCGCGAGGTGGACGGCGGGCTAGAAACGGTTGCGCTCAAGATGCCGGTCGTCGTCACAACCGACTTGCGGTTGAACGAACCGCGTTATGCGTCGCTGCCCAACATCATGAAGGCCAAGAAAAAGCCGATCGACGAAAAGACCCCGGAAGATTTCGGTGTCGATGTCGCACCGCGGCTCAAGACGCTCAAGGTCGAAGAGCCCGCCAAACGCGAGGCGGGCATCAAAGTCGAAACCGTCGCCGATTTGGTCGACAAACTCCGTAACGAGGCAAAGGTAATCTGATGTCTGTACTTGTCCTCGCAGAACACGATAACGATTCGGTTAAGCCCGCCACGCTCAGTGCCGTAACCGCTGCTGGCCAACTCGAAGGCGATGTTCATGTCCTGGTCGCCGGCCACAATTGCAGCGCGGCGGCCGATGCGGCTGCGAAAATCTCCGGCGTTGCCAAAGTCCTAAAGGCTGACGATGCGGCCTACGCCAACGCCCTCGCAGAGAACTTGGCTCCGCTCGTGGTCAACCTCGCTGGCGATTACACCGCGTTGTTGGCCCCTGCAACGACCAGTGGCAAAAACGTGATGCCGCGCGTCGCAGCTCTGCTCGATGTCGCGCAGATCTCCGACATCATGAAGATCGAATCGCCCGACACCTTTGTGCGGCCCATCTACGCGGGCAACGCGATGGCAACGGTCCAGTCGAGCGACTCGGTCAAAGTGATCACCGTTCGAGCGACCGGATTTGACGCGGCGGCCAGTGAAGGCGGCAGCGCCGGCGTCGAGGATGTCGCAGCAGCGGAAAACCCCGGCCTTTCCACGTTTGTAGGCCAGGAATTGTCGGCTTCTGAACGGCCCGAACTGACCAGCGCCCGGGTCATTATCTCCGGCGGTCGTGGCATGCAGAACGGCGAGAACTTCGCCCTGCTAGAGAAGGTCGCCGATTTGCTTGGCGCCGCCGTCGGCGCCAGTCGTGCAGCCGTCGATGCGGGCTTTGTGCCTAACGATTACCAAGTCGGCCAAACCGGCAAGATCGTCGCACCGGAGCTTTATGTTGCGGTCGGCATTTCGGGGGCTATCCAGCACCTCGCCGGGATGAAAGACAGCAAAGTCATCGTCGCCATCAATAAAGACGAAGAAGCACCCATTTTCCAAGTCGCCGACTACGGCATCGTCGGCGACCTCTTCAAGGTCGTTCCCGAACTCGAAGAAGAACTAAAGAAAGCTAGCTAGACATGAACGCGCCGGTGACTATCAAAGACGAGACAGCAATGGTGGACATCAGAGAAATCGGCGTCATTGGCGCAGGCCAAATGGGTAGCGGGATCGCACATGTCGCCTCGCTCGCCGGATATTCCATAAAGCTGATCGATATCAGCCAGGACCAACTGGACAAAGCCATCGGCACGATCCAGCGCAACATGGATCGACAGGTGAAGCGCGAGAAGATCAGCGCTGACGATCGCGATGCAGCGATGACTCGGATTGAAACCGGTATAGATTATAGCTCGCTGAAGGACGCCGATCTTGTGATCGAGGCGGCGACCGAGAACGAGAATGTCAAGCGCCAGATATTCGAAACCCTGTGCCCGGCCCTGAGAGCCGATGCCTTGATTGCGACCAACACGTCATCGATCTCGATCACTCGGCTCGCGTCGACGACCGACCGGCCGCACAAATTCATCGGCCTCCATTTCATGAACCCCGTACCGGTCATGGAGTTGGTCGAGATCATTCGCGGCATTGCGACGGATGTGCAGACGTTCGATGCGGTCAAATCTGTTGCGCTGGCAATGGACAAGACCCCCGCGGTATCGGAGGACTGTCCGGCCTTTATCGTCAATCGAATCCTTTTGCCGATGGTCAATGAAGCGATCTACACGCTGTACGAAGGCGTCGGCTCGGTCGAAGCGATTGACACCAGCATGAAGCTGGGCGCCCATCATCCGATGGGGCCTCTCGCGCTCGCCGACTTCATCGGCCTCGATACCTGCCTCGCAATCATGCAAGTACTGTACGAAGGGTTGGCGGACACGAAGTACCGACCCTGTCCGTTGCTCGTGAAATATGTCGAGGCAGGATGGCTCGGGCGCAAAACCGGCCGCGGCTTTTACGACTACACCGGCGACGAACCCGTCCCCACCCGCTAAGCACTACTCCGGATCGGCCTGAATCCCCGGCGGGGTGCCAAGCACCCTAGCCGCAATGAGTCGTGCGCCTGTATGATGCGTGCACCACACCAACCCGAGCCCCAGCCATGACTGCGAAATCAGCGAAGGATAAGGACAACGCCGCAAACGCCCTTTGGGGCGGTCGCTTCGCTGCGGGTCCTGACGCGATCATGGAAAAGATCAACGCGTCCATCGACGTTGACCGGCGGCTCTACAAGCAGGATATCGCGGCGTCACGGGCCCATTGCCGCATGCTGGTCGCCACCAGCATCATCACGGCTGCCGATGGCGATGCCATCCTCAAGGGCCTCGATACGATCGAAGCCGAGATCGACGCCGGAACATTCGCCTTCAGCGCGCAACTCGAAGACATCCATATGAATGTCGAGGCGCGGCTCAAGGACCTCATCGGTGAGGCCGCCGGACGGCTTCATACCGCGCGGTCGCGCAACGACCAGGTCGCGACCGATTTTCGGCTCTGGGTGCGTGACGCGTTTGATACCCTCGATAACGGCATCAAAGACCTGCAGCACAGTTTGCTGGACCGGGCCGACGAACACGCCGAGACCATCATGCCGGGCTTCACGCACCTACAAACCGCACAACCGGTCACGTTCGGTCACCACCTTTTGGCCTATGCCGAGATGTTCGACCGGGACCGTGGACGGATGCAGGACGCGCGGCGGCGGCTCAACGAGGCCCCCTTGGGGGCAGGTGCCCTCGCCGGTACATCGTTTCCAATCGACCGGCAGCAAACCGCCGCCGACCTCGGCTTTGATCGGCCCGCCGGCAATTCACTCGATGCCGTGTCGGACAGAGATTTCGCGATCGAATTTCTCTCCGCGTGCGCCTTGACGTCAGTACACCTGTCGCGGCTCGCCGAGGAGATCGTCATTTGGATGAGCGCGCCGTTTCGGTTCGTTGCGTTATCGGATGCGTTTAGTACGGGCTCATCAATGATGCCGCAAAAACGTAATCCCGATGCGGCGGAACTCGTTCGCGGCAAGACCGGCCGGATCATTGGCGACCTCAATGCCCTGCTGATTACCCTCAAGGGATTGCCGCTGACCTACTTCAAGGACATGCAAGAAGACAAAGAGCCAGTTTTCGATGCCTACGACGCTCTGGCGCTATCGGTTGCGGCAATGTCCGGCATGATCCAAGACCTTACGGTCAACGCACCGGCCATGCGCGCCGCGGCAGCTCAAGGATTCTCTACCGCCACCGATCTCGCCGATTGGCTGGTGCGCGAGGCCGACGTGCCGTTTCGCGACGCCCATGACATTGCGGGGCGCGCCGTGCGGTTGGCCGAAGAAAACGATTATGCGGACTTAGCCGCGCTCTCGCTCGATGAACTCAAAAGCGTCGACTCACGGCTGACAGCCGGCGTTCAGGATGTCCTATCCGTCGAATCTTCGGTCGCTAGCCGGACGAGCTACGGCGGCACCGCCCCGACACGGGTTCGCGAGCAAATCGTCGCGTTCCGCCAGAGGGTGTCATGAACCGACTTTTGGTAATCTTCGTGGTCGCCGTTCTTCTTGGCGCAGGCCTATCGACCTGCGGCAAAAAGGGCGACCTGCAGCCGCCACCCGACAAGACGGAAGAGCGACGGTCCTAACCGCGCGGAAAGCACTGTGGATCATTTTACCTATAAGAACGGCGTGCTGCATGCCGAGGATGTCCCTCTGCCGGCGTTGGCAGAGGCCGTGGGCACACCGTTCTACTGCTATTCGACGGCCACTTTGCAGCGCCACTACCGCATTTTCGCCGAGGCCCTGGCGGGTCTCGACGTCGGTATTTATTACGCCGTTAAGGCCAACGACAATCTTGCGGTCATTCGTACGCTGGCCAACGAAGGGGCTGGGGCCGATGTCGTCTCCGAGGGCGAAATTCGCAAAGTCCATGCCGCTGGTGTTGCGCCCGACAAGATCGTCTTTTCGGGTGTCGGCAAGACCCGGTCCGAAATGGCATTCGCCCTTGAAACCGGCATTCTCCAGTTCAACGTCGAGTCTGAGCCTGAACTTGAAGCGCTCAGCGATGTCGCCCAAGCGCGCAACGCCTCGGTGGACATCGCCATTCGCATCAATCCCGATGTCGATGCGGGGACTCACCACAAAATCTCGACCGGGCGCAAAGAGAACAAGTTCGGCATCCCTTGGCCCGAAGCGCGATCTACCTTTGCCAAGGCGGCCACGCTACCCGGCATCAATGTGCGCGGTGTGGCAATCCACATTGGCTCACAACTGACCCAACTCGGGCCGTTTGAACGCGCCTTTGAGATCGCGGTCGACGCGGTACGCCAACTCCGCAACGACGGCCATCAGATCGACCGCCTCGACCTGGGCGGCGGCCTCGGCGTGCCCTACGGCGTCGCCGATCCACCCTCACCGTCGGACTATGGTGATATGGTCAAGCGTGTCACCGCAGGATTGGATTGCCGGCTCATGTTCGAACCCGGGCGGTTGATCGTCGCCAACGCCGGGATTCTGGTAACCCGTGTGATTTACGTGAAGCCATCGGCCGATAAGACCTTCGTCATCACCGATGCGGCGATGAACGACCTGATCCGACCGACCTTGTACAGTGCTTATCACGAGGTTATTCCGGTCCTGCAGGCCCGTAGCACCGGCACGCCCCGGACGGTCGATATTGTCGGCCCGGTCTGCGAAACCGGCGATATTTTGGCTGAAAACCGAGACATTTCGGTGCCGCTCGCGGACGATTTACTCGTCCTTCGCACAGCCGGCGCCTATGCTGCAGTCATGGCCTCGACCTATAATGCGCGGCCATTGGTAGCTGAGGTCATGGTCAGGGGCACCGCCCACGCGGTCGTTAGGGAGCGGCAAACATATGAGGCGCTCTTGTCGACGAATACTCTGCCAGACTGGTTATCGCCTTAGCCTCGATTTGTCGGGAGCCGCATGAGTACGGAACCAAAGCCA
The DNA here is from genome assembly GCA_938023835.1 of uncultured Alphaproteobacteria bacterium. Lineage (GTDB taxonomy): Bacteria > Pseudomonadota > Alphaproteobacteria > SHVP01 > SHVP01 > CALJDF01. The sequence continues at coordinate 1,906 of CALJDF010000233.1, read as the reverse complement.
GCCATGCCGCACCGCGCCACACAACCCACCGTTGGATGGCGATTGGTCGCCGCATTGGCGGCGCTCTTGTGGGAGCGGGTTTGGCCCAACCTTTGGCCGGCCCTCGCACTGGCCCTGATCTATGTCTCTCTATCGCTATTTGATATCTGGGCCGTCACGCCGGGATGGCTTCACCTCGCTGTTCTTATCGTATTCGGTATTGGCGTCGCTGCGGCGCTTGGGCACGGTGTTTGGCGCATCGTGCTCCCGCACCGCGATCAGGCCAAACGGCGCCTCGAACAAGAAAGCGGCCTCCGCCACCGCCCCCTCACGGCCATCGATGATCGCCTCGCGGGCGGGTCCGGCGATGCCGCCTCGCAGGCACTTTGGCAAGAGCACCATCGCCGAACGCAACAGAGCCTCAACCGACTCCACGTCGGGTGGCCGCGGGCCGGCCTCGGGCGTCGAGCCGACCCTTGGGGGCTACGGGTCGTTGTCGCACTCTTGGTCGTCATCGCGTTTGCGGCTGCCCGCGAGGATGCCCCTCGCCGCATGGCGCTCGCCTTCCTGCCGGACTTCGCCAACCTCGGCAGCGCGAGCGATGTTTCAATCGACGCCTGGATTGCCCCGCCCGACTACACGGGGCGCCCGCCGATCTTTCTCCAGGTCCAAGATGGCGACGCGACCCCGCGGGTTATCGATGTCCCCACTGGGAGTGTCCTTTTCGCCCGCGTGCACGGCGGTCGCGGCTTACCCGAATTACAACTCGACGAAAACGTCACGCCCTTCACGGTGGTCGACCAGTCGAATTTCGAAGTAGAACAACCCCTGACCAGCGGTACGACTATCCGGTTCGAGCAACGCAGTCGGTCGATCGCCGAATGGTCGATCGCCATCGTCCCGGATCGCCACCCCGTGATCCGCTTCAACGACGAACCGGTGGCGACTGTGCGCCAAGCGTTGCGTCTGGATTTCGCCGCTGCCGATGACTACGGCATTGCAACCGCCCAGGCGCATATTAGGCGCGCGGATAGCGACGAAACGATGGCGCTCGATCTCGCCTTACCGCAGCAAGACCGCACGCGGGTGATCGAAACCAGCTTTCACGACCTGACCCCCCATCCCTGGGCCGGCCTTCCGGTGATCATGCACCTGGAGGCGACCGACCAAGCAGATCAAGTCGGCAAGAGCAGCGAGATAGAGCTCATCTTGCCCGAGCGTGACTTCCAGCATCCGGTGGCGCGCGAGGTCGTCGAGCAGCGCCGCGTGTTGGCCTTGGCACCTAACCGGCGCGACCAAGTCGCGCAAAGTCTGAGCCGGCTATCGGCGCGGCCCGGTGCCTTCTACGAAGATGTCACTGCCTTCCTGTCGCTGCGCAGCGCAGTCTGGCGGCTACGCAATGTGGCTCAATCACCCGAGGGCGATTTGGAGATCAGCGGCCTGCTCTGGCAGACCGCCCTACGCATTGAAGACGGCACCTTGTCGCTGGCCGAGCAAGAACTCCGGGCCGCGCAGGACCGCCTGATGGAAGCGCTCGCCGATCCCAATGCGACGGATGCTGAAATCGATCAACGCATCCAAGAAGTCCGCGATGCATTGGAAAAATTCCTTCAGGCATTGGCCGAACGCGCGCTCCAGAACCAGCAAGCCTCCGACGGAGAGAGTCCGCCGGGCGAGCTCCTCGAACAAGATCAACTCAAGCAACTCCTCGATCAGGCGCAACGGCTGAGCGATTCGGGTGCGCGCGACGCCGCGCGCGATCTCCTGTCCCAGCTTCGCGAGCTGCTGGAGTCCTTGCGCGACGGGCGCATGGCAAACCTGCCCGATGGCGCCACCGCCGGCGAAGAAACGCTACGCGACCTCAACGAATTGTTGCGGCTACAACAAGAGCTGCTGGATCAGACCTATCAGGAATCCCAGCGCGGTC
>CALJDF010000232.1 GCA_938023835.1 uncultured Alphaproteobacteria bacterium | reverse complement strand
TAGCGAGCTCCCGACAGGTAGATCAAGTCATGATCTCGGTATCTGACCAGGGACCCGGCGTCCCACCGGAATACCGCGACGCGATTTTTGAGAAATTCGTCCAAGTCGAATCTTCTGATGTTCTAGCTCGCGGCGGGACGGGGCTGGGTCTGAGCATTTGCAAGTCCCTAGTCGAGCACCATGGTGGCGCGATGGGCTACGAGGATGCGCCGTCTGGCGGCGCCCGGTTGTGGTTTCGCTTCCCGGTCATCACCGAATGATTGTGTCTTGACGCTGGGTCTGAGCTGCCAACGTGTGCTATGAGAGGGCGTTTCAGGTCTGGGCCTGAGGACAATTTCGATATTACAACGCGCCGCGGCCGATGCCGGATCCAGAGATGCCGACGGCCGGCCCGACCCAGAGACGAGCGGCGAGCGAGAGGGAAAAATGGACGCGCGAAAATTCGATAAGAGCAAACTGCCTAGTCGGCACGTCACTGTCGGCGCGGCGCGGGCGCCCCATCGCTCTTACTACTACGCGATGGACCTCGAGCAAGAGGATATCGACAAACCCTTCGTCGGCGTGGTGACGACCTGGAATGAAGCGGCGCCCTGCAATATCTCGCTTTCGCGTCAGGCGCAGGCCGTCAAGGTCGGGGTCAAAGAAGGTGGCGGAACCCCGCGCGAATTCACGACGATTACCGTGACCGATGGCATTGCGATGGGTCACGAGGGTATGCGCTCGTCGCTTGTCAGCCGGGAGGTCATTGCGGACTCGACCGAGCTTACCGTGCGCGGTCACTGTTACGACGCCATCGTCGGCCTTGCGGGCTGCGACAAATCGTTGCCCGGACTGATGATGGCGATGGTGCGGCTCAACGTGCCGAGTGTCTTTATGTACGGCGGCTCCATCCTGCCGGGACGGTTCCGTGGCAAAGACGTCACCGTGGTCGATGTCTTCGAGGCGGTCGGGATGCACCAGGCCGGTAAGGTCGACGATGAGTACCTGCATGAACTTGAGTGTGTCGCATGCCCGTCCGCCGGGTCCTGCGGCGGCCAGTTCACCGCCAATACGATGGCCACGGTGTCCGAAGCGATCGGGTTGGCCTTGCCAGGCTCTGCGGGTGCACCGGCGCCCTATGAAACGCGGGATGAATACGCCGTAGCCTCGGGTAGGCAGGTGATGGATTTGATCGAGTCGAATCTCCGCCCGCGAGACATTGTCACACGGCGGGCACTGGAGAACGCCGCCACCGTTGTTGCGGCCTCGGGCGGATCGACGAATGCAGGGCTTCACCTGCCGGCGATCGCGCACGAATGCGGCATCGAATTCGATCTCCACGACGTTGCAGAAATCTTCAAGCGTACGCCCTACATCGCCGACATGAAGCCGGGCGGCAAATATGTCGCCAAGGATATGTTTGAGGTCGGTGGTGTGCCGGTGCTGATGAAGGCGCTGCTCGATAGCGGCCACCTGCACGGCGATTGCATTACGGTGACCGGCAAGACGATCGCTGAGAACTTGGCCGACGTCGTGTTTCCCGAAGACCAAGATGTGATTTATCCGGTCTCCAAGGCACTGTCACCGACCGGTGGCGTGGTTGGTCTGCGCGGCAATCTCGCGCCCGAGGGTGCGATCGTGAAAGTCGCGGGTATGAAGCGGCTCGATTTCACCGGACCGGCACGCGTGTTTGACTCAGAGGACGAGTGCTTCGCCGCTGTGCAAATGAAGCAATACAAAGATGGTGACGTGTTGGTCATTCGCTACGAGGGACCGCGCGGGGGACCCGGCATGCGCGAAATGTTGGCGACCACGGCGGCGCTCTACGGGCAGGGGGTCGGCGACGAAGTTGCCCTGATCACGGACGGGCGGTTCTCCGGCGGAACCCGCGGGTTTTGCATCGGGCATGTCGGTCCGGAAGCGGCGGTCGGTGGCTCGATCGGATTGCTCAAAGACGGAGACATGATCACCATCGATGCCGTCAATGGCACGCTCGATGTCGATCTGAGCGACGACGAACTCGCGGCCCGGCGCAAGGAATGGAAGCCGCGCAAGACGAACTATCAGTCCGGCGCGTTGTGGAAGTACGCCCAGCTGGTCGGCACGGCTGAAAAGGGTGCGGTAACGCATCCTGGTGCCGCGGCCGAAACCCACGTCTACGCGGACCTCTAGGCTCGGGGCCTTAGTCTCATGGTCGCGATCGCCCGCACCATCCTAAACGCGCTCCCGCGGGTCACCCACGGTGCGCGCTTGCACATCGTGCCCAAGTTGGCGACACCGGTCGGCAGCGAAGCGATTGCGTTGGGCGATGGACCGAACGAGATGCGCCACATTCCGGGCCATGCCCTGGATCGCTCGGGGCTGTGCCTGCTGATCGTCAACGCGGGTGTCGAGCCGGTCGTCGTTTCCGAAATCGGGCTGATGGGCCGATTGGGCTGTCCCCGTGTCACCATGCGAGAACCGCTGTTGCATGATGGCGGCGCTTGGCCGCGCGAACTGATGCCGGGCGACTCCGTCGTCGCGTATTTTGCCTCCAGCATCAAGCGTCATCCTGTTCTTGCGCAGGTGCGGCGCGCCTTCGTGACTGACTACGACGGGCGCATGTTTACTACGGCCAGTCCGGCGTTGAGCTACTTCGTCCGCAAATACGCCGTCGGGGCAGGGCGCCGCCGCCTGCTGGGGCCGCCGCGCCGCGCGAACGCGCCATGAACGACCGCTGGCAACGGCGCATGAAGCCGGAAGACCGACGGCGACGCGCCTACGGGATGCCCCGGCGCAACTGGGTCGTCGTCGTCATCATCATTGCCGCGATTGGTATCTGGCAAATGCGCGGTGGCGGCACGTCGTTTGACGTGGCGCCCGACCTTCGCAACTACTCGCGCACTGAATTCGAAGCCGCGAAAGTGCTCATGACGGCCGGCTATGCCATCGTCACGACGCCCGCGGCGTGCCAACAGCAGTTCGATGTCTTCGATAAAGACGAAGACTGGAAAGCGGCGGTCGATGGTTGGAACGACCGGCACCAAGGGATCATGGAAAAGGTCATTCAGATCTCCCAGGAAACTGGACTAAGCGGCACCCGCGGCCAAAGCGCGGTCCAGAACGGGGCACTCCGTCTCGTCGAGGCGCGTTTGGGGCAATGGAAGGGCCGCGAAGCCGAACAATGCGGTCAATTCGTCGACCAAATGAACAACGGGATTTGGGATCTCAGGGCATTGCCCGAACTGCCCAACATGATCGCCGCCATCGAGGCGGCGCCCGCCGCAGGCAAAGACACCGACAATTAGATTTCCCGCCGGCGGCCCGCCTCGGCGCGGGCCGAATCGATCCGCGTTAGTCCCCCAGCACGCACCACACCGGCACATGGTCCGATGGCTGCTTGCGACCGCGTTCGTCGCGGTCGATCCCGGACTCGATCAGCCGATCCGCGACACGCGGTGACAGCAAGATATGGTCGATCCGGATGCCGTGGTTCTTTTCCCACGCGCCGCGCTGGTAGTCGAAGTAGCTCCATGCCCCGGGCAGGTCGGGGTGGAGCGCTCGGAAGGACTCGGTGAGACCTAAGTAGTTGATCTCGCGCCACACGGCTCGAGAGTCGGCTTGTGCAATCGCATCATCCAGAAACGCGCCGGGGTCGAAGAGGTCTTGGTCCTCCGGCGCGATGTTCCAGTCGCCGCCCAGCGCAAAGTCGATGTCGTCCTGCAACATCGCGCGGGCGTGGTCGCGCAGGTGGCGCATCCATTTTAGCTTGTAGTCGAATTTTTCGGTGCCCAACGGATTACCGTTCGGCAGGTACAGCGAGCCGATCCGCAATCCTTCAATCGTGGCTTCGATGTAGCGCGATTGCTCGTCCTCGGAAAAGCCGGGCAGACCGCGGCTCACGTCCTCTAGTGGATGTTTCGAAAGGAGGGCGACGCCGTTGTAAGTCTTCTGGCCGTGCAACGCGATGTTGTAGCCGAGGTCTTCGATTTCGAGTGCCGGGAACTTGTCATCCGTGATCTTGGTCTCTTGCAGCAACACCACATCCGGCCCGGTGGCGCGGAGATAGTCACAAACATGCGGCACGCGCACTTTGATCGAATTGACGTTCCAGGTGACGATTTTCATGGGGCCCGGTGAGCGGTTGCCGCGGCGTTTGGTGACCCTCGAAATACCATGTTCCACCCCGTCGGCAAAGGCGCCGCGTCAGCGTTTGGCGGGACGCTAGGGGTGGCGAGCGACGAACCTACCAGGGGTGTGGTCTAGGCGACCGAGAAGCTGGTGCCGCACGAACAGGTCGAGGCGGCGTTCGGGTTCTTGATCGAAAATGCGGCCCCGATCATGTCTTCGACAAAGTCGATCTGGGCACCAGCGAGATACATCAACGACATGTTGTCCGTCACGACCTTGACGCCGTCTTGTTCGATCAAGACATCGTCGTCGGTTTTGCTGTCTTCGAATGAAAAGCCGTATTGAAACCCGGCGCAGCCGCCGCCATCGACGACGACACGCAGCATTACATCCGGGTTTTCCTCCTGGCTCATCAGGAAGGACACCCGTTTGACGGCGCTATCGGAGAGCGAGAGCAAGTGCATTTGGTCGATCATACCCACCCTATGTAGGTCAATTTCGATGCGAGTCAATCGCAAGTGATCCGGCCCCACCGTGTCCGAAGCCCGGTTGGCCCTGGTGGTCCGCCGTTGCGGGCCTCAAATCCGGGGTCTAGGGTCCTCCGATGTCCAATCGTCTGCCGCTCGCCCCCTACGCCAGTGATTCCGCGCAAAGCCGCGGGCGACAATATCCCGAGCCCGAAAGCGGCATGCGGACGGCGTTCCAGCGGGACCGCGACAGGGTTATCCACGCCGGGGCCTTTCGTCGCCTCAAGCACAAGACCCAGGTCTTTGTTTATCACGAGGGCGACTATTATCGGACCCGCTTGACCCACTCGATCGAGGTGGCGCAGGTGGCGCGTACCATCGCGCGCAGCTTGGCGCTCGACGAGGATTTGGCCGAAGCGTTGGCGCTTGCCCATGATCTCGGCCATACCCCGTTCGGCCATGCCGGGGAGGACGCGCTCGACGCAGCAATGACCCCTTATGGCGGATTCGATCACAACGCCCAGACCTTGCGCGTGCTTACCGATTTGGAGCATCGCTACGCCGAATTCGACGGCTTGAACCTGACGTGGGAAACGCTCGAAGGCGTGGTCAAACACAACGGGCCGCTCGTCGGACCGAGCGCCCCGAAGAAAGAACTGGTCGACGGCACCATCCTTGCCTTCAATGACGCCTTCGATCTTGGGCTCGACACCTTCGCCGGCGTGGAGGCTCAGGTCGCCGCGATGGCCGATGACATCGCCTATAACGCCCACGACATCGACGACGGCGTTCGAGCCGGTCTGTTCAGACTAGAGGATTTCCGCGGCGTGCCTTTGGCGACCACCGCGGTCGAAGATGTACTCAGTCGCAACCCCCATCTGGAGCAATCCAGGGCCGTGAACGAAGTGACGCGCCGGGTGATCGACGCCATGGTGGTCGATCTGCTGGATGAAACCAAACGTCGGCTCGCCGCCGCTAGCCCGACGTCGGCCGACGAAGAGCGTGGTCTCGACCATGCCGTGGTGTCATTCTCCGACGGTTTTGCGGAGGCTGATCGAGCCTTGAAAGCGTTCTTGTTCGAAAACATGTACCGCCACGCGCGGGTCAACGATATGACGGCGCGGGCACGGAAGGTGGTCGCTGACCTGTTTGCACACCAAATCCAGCATCCATCGGCGTTGCCGCTCGAATGGCAACCAAGGCTCGCTGCGGCACCCGACGATGCGGCGCGGGCACGCCTTGTGGCGGACTATATTGCGGGCATGACCGATCGCTACGCGCTGCAGGAACATGAAAAGCTGATGGCGCGCGCGTGATCGCGCCGCTGGCCAAGCGGAATTAGACGCGCTAGAACCCGCGCGAATGATTCGATTGCTGGATATGCCGTGACCCTACTTTCGACCCTCAAGGATCAGATCGACGATCTCGTCGGCCAGCTTGGCACCGAGGGCGTCATGCCGACCGGACTGGATACGTCGAACGTGGTCGTTGAGTTGCCGCGTAACCCCGATCATGGGGACCTCTCGACTAATGCTGCCATGGTCCTAGCAAAGGCTGCGGGGGTGAAGCCGCGCGACCTTGCCGCGCAGATCGGCCCGCGCATCGAGGCATTGAGCACGGTCTCGTCGATTGAGGTCGCTGGGCCGGGTTTTATCAATCTTCGCCTCGCGCCAATGGCGTGGCATGACGAATTACGCACGATCCTGACGAGCGGGACGGATTACGGGGCGTCAGAAGTGGGTGCCGGCGAAAAGGTCAACGTCGAGTACGTTTCGGCTAATCCGACCGGACCGATGCACGTCGGTCATTGTCGGGGTGCGGTCGTCGGCGATGCGCTCGCCAATGTCCTCGCCAAGGCTGGGTATGCGGTCACGCGCGAATACTACGTCAATGATGCCGGCGCCCAGGTGCAAACCTTGGCGCGGTCGCTTCACCTGCGCTATCGCGAGGCGTTGGGCGAGACGATTACCATTCCCGATGGGTGGTACCCCGGCGACTATTTGATCCCGGTGGCGCAAGAAATTGCGCAGCGAGACGGCGACAAATGGGTCGGTGCCGACGAGGCGACATGGCTAGAACCCTTTCGGGCAACCTCGGCGGACGCGATGATGGTGTTGATCCGCGAGGATCTTGCCGCCTTGGGCATTGAGCACGACGTGTTCTTCTCGGAAAAGGCGCTCCATACCGCGGGGAAAATTGACGAAGCGCTCGATGCGTTCGCGCGCAAGGGCCTGACCTACAAGGGTGTCCTCGCGCCACCCAAAGGCAAAGAACCGGAAGACTGGGAGCCGCGCGAGCAAACGCTGTTCCGCGCCACGCAGTATGGTGACGACACCGATCGACCATTACAGAAGTTGGATGGCGCCTGGACCTATTTCGCCCCCGACATCGCCTATCACAAGGACAAGGTCGATCGCGGCTTCGACCTGCTGATCGTCGTGCTGGGGGCCGACCATGGCGGCTATGTCAAACGCATGAAGGCGGCGGTTTCGGCGCTGTCGGACGGCAAGACGCCGCTGGATATCAAGCTGACCCAGCTTGTGAAGCTCTGGAAGAACGGTGAGCCGTTCAAGATGTCGAAGCGTGCGGGCAACTTTGTGACGCTGCGCGATGTGGTGGATCAGGTTGGTCCGGGCG
>CALJDF010000231.1 GCA_938023835.1 uncultured Alphaproteobacteria bacterium | reverse complement strand
GGCTCCGGCATCGTCGCCGTGCCGACCCCCGAACACAGCGATTGGCAGGGCGAGGGGCGCTTGCCCTCGCTCGACCAGACCGAAGAAATCATCCGCAGCATCGGTCCCGGCAAGATCGCCGCGATCATCACCGAAACCATGTTCGGCGGCGCCAGCTTCATGCCGCACCACAGCTACCTCAAAGGGCTGCACGACCTGTGCCGCAAACACGGCATCTTGTGGATATTGGATGACGTACTGTGCGGCTTCGGCCGGCTCGGCGAGTGGTTCTCCTATCAAATCGAACCCGGCATCTCGCCCGACCTGATGGCGCTGGGCAAAGGCATCAACGGCTGCGCGCTACCGGTCGGCGCCGTCGTCGCCTCGAAAGACATCGCCGAGTTTTTCGATCGCGCGCGGTGGTGGAGCGGCTCGACCCACGACGGCCATCCGCTGGTCTGCGCCTCGATCGTCGGCAACCTCGATGCGATGATCGAAGACGACATGATCGAAAAGGGCCGCGCCCGCGGCGCCCAACTCAAGGATCGGCTCGATGCCTTGAAAGACAAGCATCCCAGCATCGGGCGCATTTCGGGTCGCGGCATCTACTTCACCATCGATCTGGTGACGCCCAATGGCGATCCGATCATCGCCGAAGACCGCGATACGCTTTTCGAGGGCGACTTGTCGCAAAACCCCAACAACATCTTCGCCGCCGCCTGCGGTGCGCGGGGCTTGTTCGCGGGCGGCTTCATGCCCAACACGGTCAAGGCCGCCCCGCCGCTGACCATCACCGAAGAAGAAGTCGACTTCGCGACCGGCGTGATGGACGAAGCCTTCAGTGCGGTGGAGAAGGTGCACCACTAGGCCGGCGCAGCTTCTGGATCACCGGCTTAAGCATTTGTGGCGTCAGGTAAATCGGAAACTGCGCCAGCGCGAAATAGATCCAGGTGAGGTCCGGCAAGGCCCCACCGGTCGCGCCCAGCATCAGGCCCATGTTGCGCTGGGACACCATGAAGCCGAGCGACAACGCGCTATCCCGCCCGGCCCACCAAAAACTGACGGTGGTCGCGGTGAACATCACAAAGAAAATCACGAACGACAGCGCCGTCAGGCCGATCATCAGCCAAGGGGTCGTAAGGAACCCCGAAGTCACGTTCTCCATGATCGCCGCGGAAAACACATACAGCAGGAGGATGTTGACCCCATCGACCTCGGCGCGGCGCCCGACGATCCGCGCATAACCGGCCACGCGGCGAATGATCGCCGCGGCAACCGCCGCGCCGCCCAACAACGCCGCAAGTTGGCCGCCCAGCACCAGCGGGGCCAGCGACATCTCCGGGCCGAAGTAAATCAACACAAACAGCGCCGCGGTGAACGGCACCGAGATCGTCGTCACCACCAGCGTCACCAGCACCAGCGTCGCATCGAGGCCGACCAGGGCCGCGAACGCGGGCGCCGAAATCAACGGCGAGGCCATCGATTGCAACATGATCGCCAGAAACAGATCGGGCGTACTGGTATCGACGCCCGCGAGCAGCATCACGCCACCGAACACAGCAGGCACCACCAGCATCGACCAGCCCGACGCCAACAACACCAACCGGGGCTGCCGCAACTGTTCGCGTACGTGGTCGAGGTCGACCCGCATGAACGCGATGGTCAGCAGCGCAAAAATCGAGAACGTTAGAAACGGCCGCAAGATTTCGCCCATCGGCGGCACCGCGATCGCAATAAGGATCACGGCCGCCACCGCACGCGTCCCCTGACGGCCCAGCCAGGACAACACCGACGCCAACGCGCGAACAAGAATCATCAATTAATCCAGTGGGTGCCCTGCGCGCCGGACGGGAAGAAGGTCAGCCGCCCGCCGCCGTCATTTGGCGGCACAGCATTAAGGTTTGGCGCGCAATCCGGCTCCACTCGCTGGCGTCGTCCAACGTCAGATAGCGCTCGTACCCGGCCAGCGCCGCGGCGTAATCCGAATCCCGGAAATTCAACTGCGCGAGATTGAAGATCGCGTCGGCGTAGTTCTTGTCTTTCTTCACCGCGCGCGATAGCGCGTCTTTGGCCTCGTCGCGTTTGTCCTCTTTGTCGAGCACATCGCCCAGGTTGTAGAGCGCCTCGACGTAGTTCGGATCGCTCGACAGCGCATGTTGGAAGAAAAACCTGGCTTCGCGCAGCTTGCCTTGTTCGCGCTGCACGTTGCCCAAATTGAACGCGATCACCGCATCGTCGCGGTCGAGATCGAGACAGCGCAGGTACAGCGATTCGGCGGTCCCAAAGTCGCCGTCTTCTTCAGCGATCTCGGCCGCTTCGAACAGCTCGTCGATCGACGGGTTTGACGCCGCGCCCGGCATCGGCAATTGCATCTGCCCGTCAAAGTCGGCGTGCCGGTCGCCGATCTGCATGACGATCCCGTCGGCCGCCGAATGCGTCAGCTTGACTTGGCTCAGGCCCTTTTCCGGGTCGCGCCGTTTCATCGCAAAGACGCTGGCGACGATATCGGGCAACCCGGCGCCCTC
>CALJDF010000230.1 GCA_938023835.1 uncultured Alphaproteobacteria bacterium | reverse complement strand
CGGCTGACCGACCCGGAAGTTCTGGAGTGGCGCTACCCCGTGATGCTGGATAGCCATCGCATTCGGCGCGGCTCCGGCGGACCGGGACAGTGGACCGGTGGCGACGGCACGATTCGGCGCATTCGTTTCCTTGAGCCGATGACCGCCGGCATTCTCGCCAGCCATCGCGTGGTGCCACCGTTTGGCGCGGCCGGTGCCGAGCCCGGCCAGTGCGGGCGCAACTGGGTGGAGCGCGCCGACGGCACGCGCGACGAGAGTGCCTCCGGGCGCTGGGAGGTTCAGATGACTGCCGAGGACGTCTTCGTTATTCAGACGCCGACGGGCGGCGGGTTCGGCCCGGTCGCCAAACGAGCTCAGGCCGCCGAGTAAACGTGTACGACCAATCCGTCCTGCCGGTGCCGCTGCAGGAACGCTTCCTGCAGCACGAAGACTGGCGTTGGAGCTATTTCACCAACGCCGACGGCAAGCGATTGCGAACCGGTTGGGCCGACCCGAGACCACGCTCGCGGGTGCGCGCCACGGCGATCACGTTGCCGGGCTTTAGCGGCTTTGCCGAACAGTGGTTCGAATTGTTTACCGACCTACTCGATCGCGGCATTGCCATCCGGCATCTGGATTGGAACGGTCAGGGTGGTTCGGATCGCTACCTCGACAACAGCCACAAGATGCACTCGTGGGGCTACGGCCGCGATGTGCGTGACCTCCATGCCTTCATCGATCAGTTCATCGAGGTGAACCACGACCGCCCGGTATTTTTGCTGGCCCATTCGATGGGCGCGCATATCGCGATGCGTTATTTGTCGGAAAGACCTGATGCGGTGGCCGGCGCGTTCCTTACCGCGCCGATGTTGGCCGTTCATACCGAGAAGGCACCCCCCGTCGTCGTATCGCACGTAGCGCGTTTGATGACGGCGCTGGGGTTTGGCGAGCGCTATATCCTGGGCCACGAGGACTGGTGGTTTCGCGAGCACTACGCCGTCGAGGACAGCCGGCTGTCACAGGACCCGGTGCGCTATCGTGTTGCACAGCTTTATTTCCGGCTCGAACCCAGCCTACGGATCGGAGGCGGCACGTGGCGTTGGCTGCACGAAACCTTCCGCTCGATTCGCAAACTGCAACGGCCACGGGTTTTGCGGGACATTCGCACGCCGATCCATATCGCCTCGGCCGGCCAAGACGTGATTGTCGATAGTGACGCGCATGCGCGTGCCGCGCATCATTTGCCGGATTGCACAATCACGCATTACGACGATGCCAAGCACGACATTTGGATGGAGAGCGATGCGATTCGCGACCCGCTGCTCGCGACGCTCGATCGGTTCCTGGCCGAAAAAGTCGGCGTTCGCTAACCGCCGTTAAGAACGCGCGATAACGGTTGGGCGAGCGGCGCGTCCATGATCCGGGACGCCACATCAGAGGCGACCTCGGCGCCAAGCCGTGGGGTCGCCAATTGCAGGAACTTTGCCACCACCGCGTCGCGTGACATCGGTTGGTCGGGATCGCCGTCCACTTGATCGACCGACAAGCTGGTTTCCCGACCCTGCGCCACGATGCGCAACCTCGCACCGCGACCAGTATCGAACGCACCTGTGTCTTCGACAACCATCAGCGCCTCGAGGCGATTGATCTCCGGATCACGTAGGGCGTCTGCATCGTAGGCCTCGGGTCCGAGACCGCCCCGTGCCAGCGCATGGGCGAGGCCGTAGGTCAGGCTGAACTGCGCTTGGATAGCCGTTGAAGGTGCGCGGTTACCGCAATACGTGATCGCCTCCGGATAGGTTTGCAGACGGATCGCTGTGATCGATTCCGTATTAGCTCCATACGCCGCGCGCCAGTCGAGGGCGGCTTGGGCACCGTAGTGAACATGGCGGACCGCGGCGAAAGGTTTGAAGTAGCCCTGCATCACGAGCCAAGGGCCGGGCGAGCTGAGCGCGACGGCTTGCGCCGGGTCGAATGTAAGTGCCGCGGCCGCGCCGATCGCTTGTTGGGGTGCGGTAACGCCTTCGGTTATAGCGAGGGCGGTTTCGATGCCGCGCGAGACGGCCTGGGCGGCGTAGAGATTGCGTGTCGTGGCACCCTGGCGGGCTGGCTCATAGAGGCTAGCGGGAATCATGCATGCCGCCGCCTCGATCGCGGCCGCGAGGCCGTCGGGCGATCTTTCGTTGAGCACGGCGGACGCAGCGGCTGCCGCGGCAATCGTGCCCCAGGTGCCGTCGACGTGCATCCCGGCGCGAATACGCCACGCGGCACCAAGACGGCCGCCGATCTCGTAGCCTATGACCAGCGCATCGAGGGCGTCGGCCAAACTGGCACCCGTATCGAGCGCGAGGGCGACGGCGGATGGCACGGCGTGAAGACCGGGGCGACCGTGCGCCGAGGCGAGGCCCTCACACGCCTCGTCCCAACAGGCCGCGAGCGTCATCACTTGCCCGAAATGACTGGCGGTCATGCCGCTCGGAAAGCCCGGACAGGCGATGCCGTCTCCACCGGCGAGGCGCGTCGCATAGCCCGACACCTCCGCGCGTCCTAAGCCAGTCAGCGCGCAGCCCAGCGTATCCAGCAACAGGAGGCGCGCGCGGTTGGTGACGGTTTCGTCCGTTGTGGCAGGGGTCCCGGACAGCCAATCGACGACCGCGCGGAGTTGCGCGTCATGCGGGGCGAAATTCGAGGCTTGTGATTGAGAGGACACTTCACGATGATCGTGGGATGAAGACGCTTCAGCAAGTCTGGGTCTTGGCTTTTGTTGTTGTCGCCGCTCTTTTTGCGCCGGCGGCAATCGCCCAAGACGGCATTCCCGAACGCTTTACCCAGCCCGAGGGCTGGCAGTGGGGCCGGTTCACCAGCGCCGAGGGCGCGGCCATCCGGTTCGGCTATTTGCGGGCGGACACCCCCCGCGCCATGGCGGTGGTGGTGACGGGCTTCCGCGAGTTCGGCGAAAAGTATTTCGAGGTGGTGCGCGACCTGCACGAACGCGACTTCGATGTCTGGCAAATGGACTGGCGTGGCCAAGGCGGCTCTGACCACTATCTGCCCGACGCCGAAAAGACGTGGTACCAGGGCTATGACCGCGATGCCGGCGACCTGCACCAGTTTGTCACCGAGATCGTCGAGCGGCGCGACGGAAAGCCGACATTCGTGGTCGCGCATTCGATGGGTGGACACATCGCGTTGCGCCATTTGCGCACCTATCCCGGCACGTTCGACTTCGCGGTGATGACCGCGCCGATGCTGCGCATCAATACCGGCGGCATTCCGAAATGGGTGGCCAAGCCGCTGGCGTGGGGCGGGAACATCGTCAACGCGGAGGCCTACATCATCGGTGGTACCCCGTGGGAATACGATCCGAACTTTGCGGTTGAGGACAGTTCGGTGTCGCAAGATCCGGTGCGCTATCGCGTGGGCCAGGAATATATGCGCTTGAACCCGACTCTACGGTTGGGCAGCGCGACCTATGGCTGGATTCGCAACGCGTTTCGCGAGATTGCTGAACTCAATGAAGAAGACTATCTGCGCGGTATCGCAACGCCGGTGCTGATCGCCTCGCCGCGCAACGATCAAATCGTGCTGCCCGAAGCGCACGACCGGGCCTGTCCGTTGATGCAGGCGTGCGTCCTCTTTCCGATTGCCGATGCCAAGCACGAAGTGTGGATGGAACGCGACGATTTCCGAGACCCGTGGTGGGCGCGCGTCGATGCTTTTATCGACGAGCAGCTAACCCGCTAGGCCGCCGCAGCGATCGCGTCGATCTTGGCCGCCATGATGAAGTCGTTCTCGTGCAAGCCTTTGATCTTGTGCGTGAACAAGACAACATTGGCGTAACCCCAGCCGAAGGCGATATCGGGGTGATGCCCTTCTTCCTCGGCGAGCGCGCCGACCTTGTTGACGAAATCCAGCGCGGCGACAAAATCAGCGAACCGGAACGGTCGTTCGATTCGGGTTGCGTCATGGGTGAGGGTC
>CALJDF010000229.1 GCA_938023835.1 uncultured Alphaproteobacteria bacterium | reverse complement strand
GGCGTCCGCAGTGGTTGGCGGCGCCGGATGGGCGGGGCACCTTTATGGAACACAGTATTTTCAAGTACATCCTGCGCTTCAGTGCGCGGCAGCAGCTCACCCTCACGATCATGGCTGCCGTCTCGTTTCCCTTCGTCTACGCTTTTTACGAACTCCCCAAGCTCATCATCAACCAGGCGATTCAGGCGAACCCTGAGGATTTCCCGCGCGAATTTGAGATCTTCGGGCTCGATCTCAGCGCGATTGGCGTGCCCGATGTCGGGCAGTTGCCCTGGTTGTTCTCGCTGTGCGGTCTGTTTCTTGTGCTGGTCCTCATCAACCAGGGCTTCAAGTATGCGATCAACGTCTACAAGGGTCTGACCGGCGAGCGGATGCTGCGGCGGTTGCGGTTCGACCTCTACACCCGGGTGCTGCGTTTCCCGAAGAGCACCTTCCGCAATATGTCCCAGGGCGAGATCATTCCGATGATCACCGCCGAAGTGGAGCCGTTGGGCGGGTTTATCGGCGATGCCTATTCGCAACCGGCGTTCCAAGGGGGCCAACTGTTGGTCATCCTCGGCTTCCTATTTGCGCAGGACTGGCGCATGGCGGCCGCCGCCGTCGCGCTCTACCCGATCCAGCTCTACATCATTCCCAAGCTGCAACGCCGCGTGAACTTGCTGGGCAAGGAACGCGTCCGGTTGGTACGGCAGCTCTCGGATCGGATCGGCGAAACCGTCAACGGGGTTGAGGACGTGCATGTCCACGACGCTTCGCGCCGTGAGCGTGCCGAGTTTGCCCGGCGTTTGGGCACGATCTTCGGGGTGCGCTACAAAATCTACCGCCAGAAGTTCGTCATCAAGTTCCTCAACAACTTCATCCAGCAGCTCGGGCCCTTTTTCTTCTATTCGATCGGCGGCTACCTAGCGATCAAAGGGCAGCTTGAGGTCGGCACCTTGGTGGCGGCGATTACCGCACACAAAGATTTGGCTGCGCCGTGGAAGGAACTGCTCAACTACTACCAGCAGCAAGCCGATGCGCGGATCAAGTACGAGGTCGTGGTCTCGCAATTCGAGCCAGCTGGCATTCTTGACCCCGAGCTCCAGGAACGGGAACCGGAAACGCCGGGCCCGCTGCAAGGCAAGGCAGCGATCACCAATGTCACGCTGTACGACGAACAGGAAACGGCGGTGGTCGACAGCGCGAGCCTTGAGTTCCCGCTCGATCAACGAATTGGGCTCATGGGTTTGCCAGGCAGTGGCCGCGAAGATGTTGCGATGTTGCTGGCCCGCTTGGTGCGCCCGTCCGCCGGTTCAATCACGGTCGGTGGGGTCGACCTAACGAACGCGCCGGAATCGATCGTCGGGCGCCGGATGTCCTATGTTGGCCCCGGTGGTTTCGTTTTTGCGGCGACGATCGGTGACAACCTTTACTACGGTCTCCGCCACAAGCAGCTTGCCCCGAACCCGAACGCTGACGAAGAGGCTGCCCACAACGCAGGCGTGAGCGAGGCTGAATCGGCGGGCAACAGTACCGATGACGTTGCCGGCGAATGGACAGACTATGCTGCGGCTGGCACCGACAGGCCTGAGGCGTTGGCGGCGCGCGCATTGGATGTCCTGGATACGGTCGAGCTTACGAGCGACGTCTACCAGTTCGGCTTGCGCGGCACCATCGATCCGACGGTGGAACCCGATCTTGCGGCCGCTGTGTTGCGCGCCCGGACGCGCTTGCGCGAACGACTGGATGCCGACGAGTCGGCGGGGCATTTGGTCGAACGATTCGATCCCGCGCTTTACAACACCAACGCGACGGTCGGCGAGAACCTGTTGTTTGGCAACCCGGTGGGCGATGCCTTCAACATGGACAAGCTGGGTGAGAATACCTATGTGCTAGAGGTGCTGGACAAAGCCGGCTTAACCGAAACGATGCTGCAAACGGGCCATCAGGTCGCCGCCACGATGGTCGAGTTGTTTGCCGACTTGCCGCCGGACCACGAGTTCTTCCAGCAATTCAGTTTCATTTCGTCGGAAGACTTGCCGCTCTATCAGGCGATTTTGGGTCGCGTCGGAAAAGACCATTTGGACCAACTCAAACCCGATGAGCGGGCCCGGCTCATGTCTCTGCCGTTCCTGATTATCCCGGCGCGCCATCGTTTGGGAATCGTGACCGAAGAGTTCCAGAACCAAATTCTCGATGCGCGCCGTGTGTTTGCGGAAAACTTGCCCGAGACATTGAGCGGCGCGATTCAAATCTACGATCCCGAACACTACATCGGCGCCAGCAACCTCCAAGACAACATCTTGTTCGGCAAGGTTTCCTACGGTGAAGCCGAAGCGGCGACGCGGGTGGGCCAATTGCTGTCCGAGGTCATTGCCGAGACCGACCTACATGAAACGGTAGTGCGAGTCGGTCTTAACTTCCATGTCGGGATTGCAGGTACACGCCTGACGCCTGCACAGCGGCAAAAACTTATTCTTGCCCGTTCGGTGATCAAGCGACCTGACTTGTTGATTGTGTCTGACGGCCTATCTGCCCTGGACCCGTCGACTCTGGGCCGTTTGGCGGAACGACTGGTGAAGGAATTCGAGGGCCGCTGTCTCATATGGTTGCTACAACAACCCGATCTCGCGGCCCTGTTCGATCGTGTCGTGGTCATGAGAAGCGGTAAGATAGTGAAGTCCGGTACCTACGAAGAACTGAACGCGGGCGACGGATTGGCGAAGCTGATCGAAGAAAAAGTTTCTTAGGGGAGAAACGCGTGAGCCTAAATGAAGAAGTCGAACTCCTGCGCAACGTGCCGCTGTTTGCGAATCTGGAACCCTCCAAGCTCAAACTACTGGCGTTCACCAGCGAGCGTCTGACCTTTCGCCAAGACCAAGACCTGTGCACCGAGGGCGACATGGGGGATGCGGCGTTCATCATTATTGAAGGTGAATGCGACGTGCTGATTTCGACCGCGGGCGGTGAAATGACGGCAGTCGCGCAAGCCAAGAAGCACGACTTCGTCGGCGAAATTGCCATTTTGTGCGACGTTCCGCGTACGGCTACCGTGCGGGCGACGACCGACGTGACGGTACTGCGCATTTCGAAAGAGCTCTTCTTCCGTCTCGTCCGCGAGTTCCCGGAAATGGCGGTGCAGATCATGCGCGAACTCGCCGCTCGCGTAGAGCGCACCAATTCGCAACTCGCCCGCGCGCTGGGCCGGGCGTCGAACTAGCGGCTGCTAAACCGCTAAGTCCACGAGAACGGGCACGTGATCGGACGGGTTCTTCCAACCGCGGACGCGTTGCGCCACATCCACCATTGTTAGCTTTGGCCGAAGCGTCTGGTTGATCCAGATGTGATCCAACCGTCGTCCCTTGTTGGCGCGGCGCCAATCGGGCGCGCGATAGCTCCACCACGTGTAGAGCTTGTCTTCCGGGGGCACGAACTCGCGCATGGCGTCGATCCAACCATGGGCGCCAAACGCACGATCATAGTGTTCGACTTCGATGGGCGTGTGCGAGACGACTCGCAGCAATTGCTTATGCGACCAAACGTCGGTCTCAAGTGGGGCGACGTTCAAATCGCCGACCAACAGCCGGGGTGCCGGGCCTAACGCGCGACCCCAGGTTTCGAGCTCGCGGTAGAACCGCAGTTTCTCTTTGAATTTCGGATTGGTCGTCGGGTCGGCGACGTCGCCCCCGGCGGGAATATATAAGTTGTGCAATTCAACGCCGCCCGGCAACGTCGCAAAAACGTGCCGCGTGTCGGCGCTGTCGCACCATTGTTTTGTCCCCGCGGACTCGAGCGGCACGCGCGAGATTATCGCCACGCCGTGGTAGCCCTTTTGTCCGTGAATGGCAAAGTGGGTGTAGCCAAGATCCTCGAATCCGGCCCGCGGGAACTTTTCGTTCACCACCCTAGTTTCCTGCAGACATAGCACGTCGGGCTGCCAGGTGCGCGCGAAGCGGCGCGCCAAGGTCAAACGATGGCGCACGGAATTGATATTCCACGTGGCAACCCGAAGCGCCATACGGTGCCTAGAAGATCGAGAAGGTGGTGCCGACCACGCCGAAGGGCAAACGGCCACTTTCGAACAGGCGGAATTTCAATGCAAAAGGATGATCGTCCTCGGCGCCGGCGGCCAGGACGAGAGAGGCCTGGTAAGCGCCGGCAACGGCCCACCCGGCGGCGGCGTTGAGAAAGGATTCTTCGTCCGACTCAGGTTGAAAACCCGCGTCGATGGCGGCGTTGCTGATCGCGTCGACGGCGACACCCGCGCATTGGGCCGACACGTGGTTCAACGCATTCGACAATTCGGCCTCGTGCACGTAATCCAGCGACCGCGCAATCAGGGCGGCCTTGAGTTGCTCTTCGGTCTCCCACCAGTCGCTGTTCCAATTGGGGTTTTCCGCGACCGAAACCGCTTCGTCCCAATTGTCGACCGGCGCCACGGCGGCGTCGGGGAAGCCCGCAGCACTGAGGTAAGCGATGGCGGTGGCGGTGTCCTCGGCCGAAAGCGGCGTGCCGATCCGGCTAAACCAAGGGGTGTCGATCACGGTTCGGGCGAACCGCGCCATGATCGTCAGGCGCTGGACTTGCTGATCGAGGGCTTCGTCGTAGGCCCCTTCATCGTTGTCATCGATATCGTCGCTCATGATGTCTCGCGGCGTTGCTCGGTGCGCGCACGGGCAGCGGCGCCGAAGGCTTCGAACAAGGCACGGTAGAAATTGTTGCCCTCGGCATCGAACTCAGGATGCCACTGCACGCCGACCGCAAACGACCGCGCCCCATTGACGCTGAGCGCTTCGATGGTCGAGTCCGGCGCCGTCGCCTCGACGGTTGTTCCAGGGGCTGCTTTGTCGATGCCCTGGCCATGCAACGAATTCACGCCGGTCGTTTCGGCGCCGGCCATCTCGGCCAACAGCCCGCCTTTGCGTAAGGAAATATCGTGGCAGACGCCCATCTGGGCTTGCATCGGTTTCGTTCGGTCGCGCCGATGATCGATCCGGCCCGGCACTTCGTGCAGGAATTGGTGTAAGGTGCCGCCTAATGCCACGTTGAATTCTTGAAACCCGCGGCAAATCGCGAAGACCGGCACGCCGGCATCAATCGCGGCGCGGATCAACGGCAAGGTCGTCGAGTCTCGTTCCGGATCATGCATGTCGCCGTCCCGCGCAGGCGGACCTTCGTAGTGGTGCGGTTCGATGTTCGAGGCACCGCCGGTCAGCAACAGGCCGTCGAGATGCCCGACCATATCTCGCGCGTCGATGTCGTCGCCCAGCGCCGGGATGACCATCGGATGGCAGTGAGAAACCCGTGCCGTCGCGGTCGCGTTCAAGTGGCCGATGGCGTGCAGGGGGAATTGCCGCACGTTGAACACGCTGGCGGGTATGCCCACGACCGGTTTGCGTCCAGTCATAAATCGTCCTACTGGCGAAATTGAAGCGAAAAGCGATCCGGAAGTCACCGATACAAAGGCATTCGGCGGCCGCTTTCAAGATGTTCGGGTGTTTAGTTGCCGTCCTGTTCGAAATGGCGGAACGGATTGGGGTCGACGAAGCGGAAAAGGTCGTCTTCAAGCGGGATATTTGTCCGGACTTCCGATAAAGCGACCGTTGTTTTTCTGCCTTGCGCGTCGATCACCCGCCATTGGCGCAGCGCGAGGGGTGCATCGCTGAAAACGAGGGTGATCTCCCCTTCGCCGGGGTTGTCCGGGTCGATGATGGCCACGCTGATGACGCCCGGATCATGCTGGATGCGGGTGATCTCAATATCATTGCGCGTAAAGGAGAACTGATCCGCAACCAAAAAAGCAAGCGGTGTTACCGAAAGGGGCAGGTAGGTGACCTGTTCGAGTTCTGCGTCGTAAAAAATGAGCTGTCGGCCCGTGGCCACGATCAAGATGGGCGACGGCGGGGTGTACTCAAACCGCAGCCGGCCTGGGCGGCGCAAGTAGAACACGCCCGAGACCACGCCACCGGCCTCGTCGAACTGAACGAAGCGCGCGTGCATTGAACGGATTTCGTTGAGGTGGTTTTCGATCCGCGCGAGCGCCTCGCGCTCGGCCTCCGTCGGCACGATGGCCGCTGTGGCGGCACCGATCGAAAGACAGACCAAGAGGCACGCCGGGATCATCCGGCGTCGCAAGAAATGGATCATGCCCTATTGTTCTTCGCGGGGGACCACGCGGGCAAGAACTTCGCGCTTGCCGACATGATTGGCCTGACTGACCACACCTTCAGCCTCCATTCGCTCGATAATTCGGGCAGCCCGGTTATAGCCGATTTGTAAGTGGCGCTGGACGAAGCTGGTCGATGCCTTGCCCTCGCGGCAGATCAAATCGACGGCACGGTCGTACATCTCGTCTTCTTTGTCGTTGCCGCTACTGCCGCCGGCCGATGCCGGTGCATCGGGCTCTTCGGTGATCGACTCGATGTAAGACGGCGCCCCTTGGCTACGCAGATGGGCGACCACCTTCTCGACCTCGCCGTCGCTCACGAAAGGCCCGTGGACGCGACTGATCTTGCCGCCGGCCAGCATGTACAGCATGTCGCCCGAACCAAGCAGCGTTTCGGCGCCCGGTTCGCCGAGAATGGTGCGGCTGTCGATTTTGGAGGTTACTTGGAAGCTGATGCGGGTCGGGAAGTTGGCCTTGATGGTGCCGGTGATTACGTCCACCGACGGTCGTTGCGTCGCCATAATGAGATGAATCCCGGCGGCGCGGGCCATTTGGGCGAGGCGCTGCACCGAGGCCTCGATCTCCTTGCCGGCGATCAGCATCAGGTCGGCCATTTCGTCGACGACCACGACGATGAAGGGCATTGGCTCGAGATCGAGCGGTTGTTCCTCAAAGACGGGTTCGCCGGTCTCTTGGTCGAAGCCGGTCTGTACCGTGCGATTGAGGTTTTCGCCTTTCTTTTTGGCATCCGCGAGACGCTGGTTGTAGCCGGCAATATTGCGCACCCCGAGGTGCGACATGGCCCGATAGCGTTGTTCCATTTCGCGCACGGCCCACTTCAGGGCAACCACGGCCTTGCCCGGTTCGGTCACCACCGGTGCTAGCAAGTGCGGGATGTCGTCGTAGACCGACAGCTCAAGCATCTTAGGATCGATCATGATCAGACGGCATTGCTCGGGCTTAAGCCGGTAGAGCAGCGACAAGATCATCGAGTTGACGGCGACAGACTTGCCCGAGCCGGTGGTCCCGGCAACAAGCAAGTGGGGCATGCGCGAAAGGTCGGCGAATACCGGATCACCACCGATGTCTTTGCCGAGCGCCAAGGTCAGGGCGGAGTTCTTGTTTTCGTACTCGGCGCTGGAAATAAGCTCGCGCAAGTAGACCGTTTCGCGCCGCGCGTTGGGCAGTTCGATCCCGATCGCATTGTGGCCCGGGATGGTGGCCACCCGCGCCGAGATCGCGCTCATCGAACGGGCAATGTCATCAGCGAGGCCGATCACGCGGCTTGCCTTGGTGCCGCGTGCCGGCTCCAATTCGTACAGTGTCACAACCGGTCCTGGGTGCACCTTGGTGATCTCGCCGCGCACTCCAAAGTCTTCCAAGACGCCCTCAAGCATCCGCGCGTTTTGTTCCAGCGCATCTTCGCTAATGGCGGCGCGACTGACTTTCGATTCCGACAGCAAGTTGAGGGGCGGCAAGGTGACTTCGTTGGCGGTGCCGAGGTCGAGCGTCGCCTGGGCCTCGGCTGCGGCACGTTTGCCTTTGCGCAACCGGGGCATGGCTTTCTTGGCCACGCGGGTGACTGGGGCCGCGACCTGGGGCGGTTCTTCGCGCGGGGCGCTGGCGCGAATCAGCGGTTCGGTCGGGGCGGGCTCTTCGACTGCGGCGTTTTCAGCGGGTGGGCGATGCAGCAGCGCCGGTTCGCCGGCGCCGCCATGAAGCACCGGTTCGCGGCGTTCCGCTGGGGCGCGGAAGGGTCGCACGGCCACCGCCTTGCGGGCATGGCGGAGGCTCCAAACAGCGGCGCGCATTAGGAATCGGCCGCCGCGCCCGAGACGCGCGAAGATCGAGCGCCATTCGTGGCGTGTCAGGCCAAGCGCGATGAGCCCGACCGGCAAAGCTAAAACGCCGAGTACAAGCGGTGCCAGCCATCCGTTGGCGGCAATACCGATCAACCCTCCGGCGTGGTCTAGGCCGTTCTGCACCAACAAACCCACGACACCGCCGACACCGGCAGCAACGACCCATTGCACGACAGGTGTCAGACCGCTGAGCGCGCCTGCGGCGAGGACCGTGGCAACGGGCAACAGCGCGATGTGGACCCAGCCGAACGGCAAGCCGCGGTGGCTTGTCAGACGCCACGCCCAAGCCGCCAAGGTGAGGACGACCAACGCGGAGGCGGCACCGATCATCTGCAGGCTGAGGTCAGCCAGGTGGGCGCCGACCGGTCCCAAGATGTTGGTGGTCGCTGCCGTCGAGACGTTGTTGAAGCTCGGGTCGTCTGCCGAGAAGGTCACCAGGGCAGCGGCAAAAAGGCCGGCACCGGCGAACAACGCGAGGCCGCAAAGTTCGATGAGGCGACGGCGGAAAAATGCGGTCGCGCCCGCCGGAAGAAAGGTCGTGTTCTGGCTTGTGGTCATGAGGGCAACACACTGCTCAATCGGGTTAGGGCTTCTTCGGTCGTGGGGTCGTCGTGCACCAAGGCAAGACGGATATAGGGTGCACCGGGGTTCGGTTCATCGGGCGCATCGCGCGCAACGTAGCCGCCGGGCAACACCTTGAGGCCGGCTTCGCGCCAAAGGGTGGCGGTGGTCGCTTCGCTATCGCCGACCTCAAGCCACAAAAAGAATCCGCCATCGGGACGGTAGTAGCCGAATCGGTTGCCGATGATGCGTTCGGCAATGTCGAACTTTCGGGCGTAGCGCGCGCGGTTTTCGACGACGTGCGCTTCGTCGCGCCATAACGCCGCGGACGCGGCAAGGACCGGCTCGGACGGCAACGCGCCGCCATAACTGCGCAAGGTTTGAATGCGCCGCACGAGGTCGGGGTCGCCGGCGAGAAAGCCGGATCGCAAGCCGGGAACGCTCGAACGTTTGGACAAGGAATTGAAAACCAAAACGTTGGCGAGACTGCCCGACGCCGTCGCGGCTTGGAGTACGCCGGGGGGTGGATCGCCCGCGTAGATCTCCGAATAGCATTCGTCAGCCAACAACACGAAATCGAAACGCCGCGCCATTTCGATCAGTCGTTCGAGATACGCAGGCTTGGCGACCGTGCCTTGCGGGTTGGCCGGCGAGCAGATGTAGAAGGCCGCTGTGCGCGCAAGAAGCGCGTCGTCGAGCGCCTCAAGGTCGGGCAAGAACCCGGTATCGCGCGTGGCCGGCAAGTAGACCGGTTCGGCCCCCACCGCGACCGCCGCGCCGGCATAGGCGTGGTAAAACGGATTAGGGATCAAGACCGCGGGCTGTTGATTGTCCTTGCGGCGCGGCACGATGATTTGCGGTGCGAAGTACAGCCCCTCCCGCGTGCCTGACAGCGGCACGATATGTTGGTTCCAGACAATCAGACCGTCGGGTAGTTCGAAGCGCTGCGTCAGCCAGTCGGCAACCGCGCGGAGAAAGTCCTCGTTGCCGCGCAACGCGGGATACGCGCCATAATCGCCGCGGTGGTCGTAAAGGACCTCGCCGACCCAGTCCGGATAGGGATGTTGCGGTTCGCCGAGCGACATGAGAATCGGCGGCTGGCCGGGTTCGATCCCGTTGATGAGCCGGTTGAGGCGCTCGAAAGGGCTTTCGCCGAGGGCATCGAAGCGCGGGTTTATCATCGTGGCGCCATCTTAAGAATCGTTCCTAACTTATACAAATAAAAAGATAATTTGCTTGCCAAACGCCTGCGTGAGGATGTGTGCTGGGCCATTTCAAGCAGGCGCCGCGGCGCCTATGATCAGGTGATGGCAATTTCAGGAACCAAGACACGGCGCTGCGACATCCTGGTCGTCGGTGGTGGCATGGTCGGCGCCGCAATCGCGCCCATCTTGGCGTCGGCCGGGTTCGAGGTCGTGATGGTCGACCGCGAGGACCCGGCAGTCCTTACCAGCGCGCCGTTTGATGGTCGGGCGTCGGCAATCGCTTACGCCTCGCAGCGGATGCTGGAGACCACGGGGCTGTGGGCCGAGATGGCGGACCACGCCCAACCGATCAAAGAGATTCGTGTCTCCGAAGGGGGCTCACCGTTTTTTCTGCACTACCACCACGGGGACCTCGGCGGCGCGCCGCTTGGCTGGATGTTGGAAAACCGGCATACCCTCAAGGCGCTTTATGCCGCGGTGGCACGCACGCCGAACCTGACGTTATTGCCACGGACCACGGTCGAGTCGGTCGACCGGGGGCAAGGCCTCGCCCGGGCACAGCTTCCCGACGGGCAAACGGTCGAGGCCAATCTCGTAATTGCGGCCGACGGCGCCCGATCCCGCCTGCGAAGCGAGGCCGGCATCGAGACGAAGCGCTGGTCGTACGATCAAAAGGCGATCATTG
>CALJDF010000228.1 GCA_938023835.1 uncultured Alphaproteobacteria bacterium | reverse complement strand
ATAGCGCAGGAAGGATTCCGTATAGGTATTGAACACGCCCTGCGAGATCGCTTTGGCATCGTTGCCCGGCGTCCAGATGCCCTGACCCTTGTAGGCCATGACGATCGCGGTCCCGGTGTCTTGGCAGCCCGGCAGGATCATCCCCGCCGCGATGTTGGCGTTCTTCAACAATTCATACGCAACATAGCGATCGTTATCCGAGGCCTCGGGGTCGTCCAAGATGTCGGCCAATTGTTGCAGATGCCCCGGCCGGAGCAGGTGCGCGATGTCGCGCATCGCTTCTTTGGTCAACAGGGTCAGCGCCTCGGGCGCCACCTTGACGACATCGACGCCGTCCACCGAAACCGTGCTGACGAATTCGTCCGTCACCTGGCGGTACGGTGTCTCGTCGGGGCCGAGCGGAAACATGTCCTGATACTGGAACGCGACCATGGGTTCTCCTTTGGCGGCACACCGTGCCGCGGTCGAACGGCTATTTTTTGCGGAACTGATCCAACGCGACGACTTTTTCGCCGTCCGCCGTCTCCGGCGGCTCAGTCGCCGACTCGGCGTCGCCGCTGTCATCCTCGTCGTCGGCATTGCTGCCGACCGAGATCACCGCGCCGCCCGGCGTCATTTGCGCCGGCAAACCGGCTTCGCCTTCGTCGGGGCTTTCGATCCGGCTACGGTCGGGCTGGAACTGAAGGCCGAATTGCACGCTGGGGTCGGCAAACCCTGTCATGGCCTCGAACGGAATGATCAACCGCTCGGGCACCTTGTTGAACGACAGCGTGAGATCAAGCGTGTCGTTGGACACATCGAGGTCCCAAAACTGATGCTGCAACACGATGGTCATCTCTTTGGGGTACTTTTCGCGCAGGTAATCGGCGACGACGACCCCCGGGAAATGCGTCAGGAACGAGACGTAAAGGTGGTGGTTACCGCGCAGACCCTCTTCCCGCACTTGTTCCAACGCGGTGCGCACGACGCCGCGTAGGGCGGCATCGACCATTTTGGGGTAATTGAATTGATCGCGCATCGTGCCGTGGTAACTCCAATTGGGTCGCCATACTACCCGGCCCGCGTCGGAATCCAAGGGGCGAGCCGCCAATCCGATCATACTATGGGTTGTGCTGAAGTGGGGGGCTTCTGTTGCCCGGTGCCCCCCGAACCGCGCTTACTTATGACTAAGCAGCGAGCGCCATTTCGTTATCATTGGCACTTGTAGTTACAGCCCGATGACGGTGGAACCATGCCGGGCAAAAACTTCACCTTTACTACGCGCGTCGATCCTGATTCGCCCCCATCAAAAACACACCTGAAGTTAGGAGCGCCCGCGCTGGGCCGATGTGTTTATGGTGGAGGCGCCGGGTACTGCCCCCGGGTCCGCTACGCTTATTCCGTGAAGCGTTTATCGCCATAGCCGGAAAACCGGCCCTCTCTATATAGTCCCTTCGGGCCCGGTTTTGAAGGCTAGTCCGCCTGGGCCGTGGTTTCGCAGGCGGTCGCGAGTATCGGGCCTGACGCCACCTTCAGACCCAACCGCGCCGCGGCGCTCGGTCTGCTGTGATCGCGCGGTGCCGCGGTCAGTCCGGCGACCGCCAAGGCCTCGCCCGCCGCCAACAGCGTATCGATGGATTTTACGGGCAGCGTCCAACTCGTCGCCATGTTGCGGAAGCGTCGGCGACAGGCCGGATCGTCGATAAAGTCGAAATTCACCGGCACCGTCAGCACCGCCAGTTCCGCCGCCGCATCGCAGGCCTAGCCGAGCCGCACCAGTTCCTTGGTGACCGTCTCCAACCGATCGAGCAGCCCATAGGTCGTGCCGTCGATCGCGCTGCTTGTCGAGCCGAAGATCGAGGCCACGATGCCTGGCGGCGAGGCGGACCGGTCGAGGTCGCTTTGCCTGTCGGCGCGTGCGTTCACCATCACAAAAAGAACGGTGCGAATGTCGCGCGCACAAATCGACTGGACCAGGTTCTTGCGCGCCCCGTCGCGGCCACGCATCAAAGCTTGTGCGTTGCTCGCCGAGACGAGATAGAGCGGTTCGGAAAGGCCCAAGTTGTCGGTGATCCCGCCATCCAGCAAATGGATGAACTGGCGGCGCTCGTCGGCAGGCAGGGCCCGTTGCCAGTCCTTGCGCCGCGGCGGGCGGCTGATGTCGATACGCACACCGTCATCCAAATAGTCATCCGGATAGGCGCGGTTGAGATAGCCCCAGTCGCGCGCCGCGCGTCGCCGTCCTTGCGGATTGCCATAGGCCGAGGTGCTGAGTGGATTGATGATCCGAAGCGGGGGATGGCCGGGCCAGGCCGCGTCCTGTGCGGCGCACGGCGAATAATTCGTCAGCGTCAACGCGCTTAGCGCCCCCGGAAATGCCGCCGATGCCGCCACCGCTTGCGACAGTTCCATCTTCGAAAGGTCGGAGCAGATCAAGTCGAAGCGATCCTGCGTGAACGGAAACGGCGTTTCCGCCGTCACGTCGCCCGCGTTGAGGATCAGATAGGGCCGCGGCGCCGCCTCGTTCAACAGCGCCTCGAATCGAACCTCGGCGCCGAACAACCGCTTGCGGAACGCCGCCACCAACCAGTCGATCCGGGCATAGGCCGGTGTCGGGAGGCGCGCCAAGTTGGCGGGGTTCAGCCCCGCCTCGAACAAATCGCCAATGACGTTCTGGCGCAGGAAGTTGTCCTCCAACGTCGCCAGACCGTCGTAGCCGTGCCGTGCGAAATAGGCCGCCGTCACGCTACCGCCCGAGACCGACGACAAAATGTCGATTTCCGCGGTGAGCGGCGTGCCGTCGTCAAATGTCGCGGCGTGTAGACCACGCAAGGCGCCGGTGGCCAACGTTGCGGCGCGCGTGCCGCCGCCCGACATGGTCATCACCACCAACGCGTCGTCGCGCGAACCACGGTTGATGGTGTGAAACCGGTAACCGGCATCGACGTCGAGCACCGCGAGTTCGGCATTGCGCGTCGGTGCGGCGCAGGCCGCCACCGCCATCATCAACAAAACGGCGGCGACGCGGCCCGTCATGTCAGGTCGACCGGATCGTTATCGACGGGCTGGATTTGGATGTCCGCGTCGCAATGGAGCGTGCCGTCCGCGGCAAAAGCCTCAAACGTCGCCCATCCGATATCAACCGGCACCGGCACGCCGGCTGGCTCGAGCGCGCCTCCGTCGATCCCGTTGATCTTCAGCAGATGCCCATCCTGCCCGATGACCGTCACGATCGGCACATGGTCCTCGCTTTGCTGGTGGGGCATTGCACCCATCGCGCAGGAGTTGTAAAGGTCGCAGAAACTCCACCCCGCCGGGCATCCGGCCGTCAGATCACCTTGTCGGCGCGCAACCGCGCGATCCGCGCGGCGTCATACCCAAGATCGCCCAGGACTGCATCGTTATCCGCCCCCAGGGCCGGGGCCGCACGATGGGCGTAGGTCTCGCCCGGCACATGAATGGGCGTGGCCAGCATGTCGACCGTGCGCCTATCCGGCGTAGCGGCGGTGGCGATGCGCCCGCGGTCGCGCACAAAGGGATTGTCCAGTGCCTGCGCCACATCGTTCAGCGGGGCGGCCGGTACCTTCCCCTGCAATATCGCGAGCCATTCAGCAGTCGTCTTGCCCGACAGCGCCTCGTCGATGAGCGGTGTCAACGCATCGCGGTTGGCCAGGCGTTCTTTGAAGGTCAAAAACTGCGGATCGGTTTTCCAATCGGCGCGATCGATCAGATCGCACAAGATGCCGAAGAACTTTTCCTTGTTGCACATCAGGTAGATCCAACCGTCGCCGGTCTTGTAAAGCTGGCACGGCACCAACGAGGCATGCGCCGAGCGCGGCTCGCGCCCCTGATTGTGGCCCGCGCCGAGATACCACTGCGCCAGATAGTTGAGATTGAACAGCGCGGTATCGAATAGGTTCACATCGACGTCACGACCCACGCCGGTCTCACGCGCTTGCATCACGCTCGACACCAGCCCGAACGACATCGATAGCCCGGCCATCATGTCGATGATCGACAGGCCCATACGCGCAGGCGGCCCGCCGGGTTCGCCCGTCACCGCGAAGTAACCCGCCTCGGCCTGCATCAAAAAGTCGTAGCCCGGCCACGCCGTCCGGTCGTTGTCCCGTCCATAGGCCGACAAATGCGCACACACCAACGCGGGTTTCACCGTCTTCAATGTTTCGTAGGTCAGGCCGAGCTTCACCGGTACATCGCCGCGCAAATTGTTGCACACCGCATCCGCGGTCGCCGCCAAGTCGTGCAGCACCGCCTGGCCGTCCATACTTTTGAGGTCGAGCGTCACGCTGCGCTTGTTCCGGTTCAGTCCTTGATAAAACAAGCTCGCCGCCGTGTCGTCGGCCTCCGCACCGTCCATAAAGAACGGCCCCACGCCGCGCGAGACATCGCCGCCGTCGGGCGATTCGATCTTGATCACCTCGGCGCCGAGGTCGGACAGGTACTGCGTGCCGAACGGCCCCGCGCCATATTGTTCGACGGCAAGAACCCGAAGGCCGGTAAGGGGAAGCATAGAACGCGCTCCTGTTCCTATTGTATGAGGGGGTCGCGGGGGCGTGTGGGTCGTTTACTCAGCGGCAACCGCGTCCGCTTCGGGCAACGGAAAGGCGGGCCGCACATGATCGCGGAACAGTTCCATCGATCGCCGCACGCCGTCGTTGGGCACGTTGCCGATCTTCATGTTCATGTTGATCCAGCCGCACCCCAGTTCTTCGCGTACCCGGGCGATTTGCGTCACCACCTCATCGGACGTGCCGCATAGCGTGACCCCGGCATCGATGCTTTCCTGCAGCGACCGTTCTTTCGCGCTTTGGATGCGCCTGACGAATTCCTTGCGCACCTCGTCGTCGGCAAAATAACGCGACTTCTGAAGCACGAGTTTCTGCGCGGTGCGTGGGCCGCCCAGCAATACCTTGCCGAAATAGGCGGACCCCTTAGCGAGTTCATCTTGCGCGGCTTGGCCGGTTTCGGCGATACAGGTGTTCAAGTCGACCAGCACATGCTCGGGCGTCGGCTGCCAACCGGCCTCGTGCGCGGCCTCCATGTAGGTATCGATGAGTTGCTTGGCGATCTTTAAGTTGGGGATCAACGCGTGGCCCATGATCGCGCGATGGCGCGCCGCGGAGCGGGCCGAATCCTCGTTGCTCGCCGACATAATCATCGGCGGGTGCGGCAGTTGCCGCGGTCGCGGCCAAATCGACACCGCCGGGAAGTTGTAATAGGTCCCGTTCCAGCCGAACGGCTCGCGCGATGTCCACGCCTTGACGATCAGTTCGGCGGCTTCTTCCAAGCGCGCGCGATTCGTCGGGCGGCACGTTATAGGC
>CALJDF010000227.1 GCA_938023835.1 uncultured Alphaproteobacteria bacterium | reverse complement strand
ACAATTACGTCTATCTGCTGCGCGAAAGTTCCTCGGGCAATGCCGCTGTCGTCGACCCGTCAGACGCGGCGCCGGTTCTCGAAACCCTCGATATGTTCGGCTGGAACCTGACGCATGTTCTCGCCACGCATCATCACAACGACCACGTCGGTGGCGTACCGGAAATCAAGGAGGCCACAGGGTGCACCGTGGTGGGCCCGAAAGCGGACCGCGACCGGATTCCCATGATCGACGTCGAGGTCGCCGATGGCGACACCTTCATGCTCTACGAAGCCGAGGCCAAAGTCTGGGACGTGCCGGGTCACACGGCGGGGCACATTGCCTACTGGTTCGCGGAAAGCCAGGCCCTGTTCTGCGGCGACACGCTTTTCGCGCTGGGTTGCGGTCGCGTGTTCGAGGGCACGTTCGAACAGATGTACGATTCGATTTCCAAATTCAGGGAAGTGCCGGACGACACCTGGGTTTACTGCGCGCATGAATACACAATGGGGAATGCGAAGTTCGCGCTGCATGTCGATCCCGACAATGCCGATCTGCAGGCCTATGCCAAACAGATCGAGGCCCGCCGTGAAGCCGGCGTATCGACAGTGCCGTCGCTGATGGGCGTCGAACGCCGGACCAACCCGTTCCTGCGGGCCGACGACCCGGCGCTGGCGGCCGTTATCGGCATGGAAGGTAGGCCGCCGGTCGACGTTTTTGCCGAAATCCGAACCCGCAAAGACAACTTCTAAGAGTCCTCCCCATGAAACTTCGCTGGTCTCCCACGTCTCCGTTTGTCCGCAAAGTCGTCGTCCTGATGAAGGAAAAGGGCATCGAAAATATTATCGAGAAGGAAAAATCCAATCCGCTCAGCAAGGACGACCGGGCCGCGACGCCCAACCCGCTGGGGCAGATTCCCTGCCTGATCACGGATGAAGGTGCTTCGATCTACGATTCGCCGGTCATCATGGAGTATCTCGATGTTGAATGCGACGGTCCCGACATGTTGCCGCGCAACGGCGCCGCGCGCTGGACCGTGCTGACCCGTCAGGCGCTGGCCGACGGGATGATTGCGTCGATGGTGGTGTGTTTCGTGGAAAGCCTGAAGAAGCCTGAACGCCAGTCCGGCGGTATTGTCGCGCATAACAAGGCGATCGTATTCAACGGGATCGCGGGGCTGGAAAAAGACGTAGCCGATTTCGACGGCGATATCGATGTCGGGACGATTTCCGTGGCAGTGGCTCTGGCATTCGCGGATCAGACATTCCCCGACGACGACTGGCGCGGCGATTGCCCCGCATTGGCGGCTTGGTTCGACGACTTCAACCAGCGCCCGTCGATGACCGACACGGTGCTGATGGACGCGCGCGAGTTCAAGTAAGGCGTTAGGGCCGTCCCGCCGGCATCAGGCCTTCAAGGCAAGCCTTGATCTGCAGGCCCAGATATTTCGAATAGATGCGGCATTGGGCAAAACTGCCGGCGATGAACCACAGGCCGGGCTGTCCGGTGCGCATCCACATGTTGTTGAGTTCCTGCGCGTCCTCGTTCCATCCCCAGATGGGCCCGATCCTGTCGGCGACATCCTTGCCCAGCAGCTTCTCGATCATTTCCTCCTGGGTCCTGTAGCCGGTGGCCAGGATCACTGTATCCGCGGGGATCACCGTGCCGTCGTGTAGTTGCGCACCGTCGGCGACGAAGGTTTCGATGTCGTCATACTGGATCAGCCCGACCTTGCCATCGACGATCAGGTCCGAACATCCGACATTGAAATAGTACCCGCCGCCCCGGTTCATGAACTTGAACTGCCAGCCGTAGACGTCGTCATGGTCGATCTTGAAGCCCTTTTTCTCAAGCGCTTCCAGCAAATCGGCATCGAGCCGGGTGGATTCTATTGCCATCAGCCGGTGCGCTTCCTTCAGGGGCTGCAGAGGCATCGAGGCGGCGATGAGGTCCTTGGTTTCCAGTGTGATATCTTCGTCGTACAGCGTGTAGGGCAGCTGCGCGCTGGGTTCCACATTGATGACGGAAGTCGGGCTCCGTTGCACCAGCGTCGGGTGCGCGCCGTTGGAGTACAGATCCTGGGCAACATCGTGGCCGCTGGTGCCGGTGCCGATGATCAGCACGTTGCTGCCTTCGCGGCCCTCGGCGCTGGTGTAAGTACCGGAATGCATCACCTCGCCCTTGAAGTTTTCCAGCGTCGGGATGGTTGGTAATTTGGGAACCCCGCTGACACTCGTCGCCATAACGATATGACGGGGCCGGACGGTTCGTTTGCCGCCATCCGGTTTGGTCAGTTCCGCGGTCCAGCGCCCTTCGTCTTCGTCGTATGCCCCGCCGGTGAACTCCGCTTCGGTCCAGAAATTGAGCTCCATGATGTCGGCATAGGCTTCGAACCAGTTGGCCAGCTTGTCCTTCGGAATGTAGGTCGGCCAGTTCGGCGGAAACGGCAGGTAGGGCAGGTGGTTAACATGGACCTGATTGTGCAGCACCAGAGCATGATAACGCTTGCGCCAATTGTCGCCGACACGGGCTTCGCGGTCGACGATCAGCGTGTCGACGCCCAGTTGGGTCAGGCGAGCCGCTGCGCCCAGACCGGCCTGTCCGCCACCGACGATCAGCACCTCGGGATCGCGGTCTTCGTAGGCGGCCGCGATTTTCCGTCGGTCGAGCCAGTTGGGTCCAGCAAAGTCGCGGGAGTAAACCTCCCCGGTCGGCCTCGCCGTCCCGACGGTTTCCTCGTGCCCCTTTATCTCGGTCAATGCGGTCAGAACCGTCCAGGCTTTCAGTTTCCCGCCATCCGTTGCGTCGGGCAGCAGCCGCAACACGCCCTGGCCGGGCCCCGCCTCCGCCGAGAAACGGAAAATCGCTTCGAGCACATCTTTCTTGCCGCCCCGCATCACCATGCGGACGGGCGCATCGGTTTCATCGACGCGGAAGTTTGCGGCGCTAACCCGCCCGGTGCTGCCCGCCAGGGCGGCGGCGATGTTTCCTGGACCGCTTACCGTCGTTACATCCCACGTCATAGCAAGCAGGTCGCGCCAGTGACTGTCGGGCAGAAACAAGGCGTTCAGAGTATTACTGTCCGAACCGCTCAGTGCGTTTTCGAATTTGGCAAGCCAGGCCGTCGCCGCAGCGGACAGGCTTTCGCCGATCGTATCCATCATTCTTTCTCCCCGATCCCGCTGAATTTGGATGCCCAGAATAGCAAAACGGTGTGCCGGCGAAACCTTGGTACTCCCAACGCTACCGCCCGAACATATCTCCGGCGGCCAGCGCCGCACCGGCGACGATTGCGATTGCGGCGATCGCAATGGCAGGCGTTAACGTTCCCGCTCCGAAGGCCAGCAGCAGCCCGGTCGACAGCAACGGCGCGCAATAGGCAATCCCGCCCAGCGCGCGTACGCTGCCCCGTTTCAGGCCCCAGTCCCATAAGAAGAACGCGCCTCCCGCCGGTCCCAGACCGAGCGCGATCAGCGCCAACCATTCGCCTGACGACGGGTGAACGGTGGTTTCGAAAACGAGATGCGCCACAACCGACAGCACGCCCGCGACCAGGCAAAATGCGCCGATGGCATCGGTTGGCACGTTTTCCAGCCGGCTGCTGGCGACGCTGTAAGAGGACCATAAAAGGGCCGCCAGGAATGCCGCTGCGTAACCGGGCAGGTGCGCTGTGTCCGGGCGGATAGACGCGCCGCCGGTCACCAGGAGGTATACCCCGGCAAAGCCCACCAGAGCGCCGGCGATATGTCGGGTGCGCAGTGTTTCGCCGGGAAGAAGCGCCGAGAAGATGACGATCAACAGGGGCCACAAGTAGTTGACCAGATTGGCCTCCACCGGGGGCGCAGTTTTCAGGGCGGTGAAAATCAGAAAATGGTAGCCGAACAGCCCGACTATGCCGAGTGCCCAGGCGCGGAGCGGTTGCCGAAAATGACGCGGTACGGATTCGCCGCACAGGATCCACTTTATCAAGGCGATAAAAAACCCTACCGCGAATGCAATGGCGACCATCTGGAAGGGCGGCACGTCGCCGGTCAGCCTGGTCAGAATCGCCAGCGAACCCCATAGAAAAACGGCGCCGGCCCCGATCAAGGTGGCCTGGCGCCTGGTTTCCAATGTGTTCGCCGCGTCCGTCATGCGACGACTTTAGGCTTTTTACGCTCGTGCGAAAACGCGCTGGTCTCGGAATCAGCTTAGTACATATGCTGGCCGCCGTTTATCGACAGCGTCGAACCGGTGACGAAGTCGGCATCGTCGGCCACCAGGAACAGTACGCCACGGGCGATGTCCTCGCCCCGGCCCAACCGGCCCATCGGAATCCGCTGTATGATTTTCTCCAGAATGTCCGCCGGCACGGCGCGCACCATGTCGGTGTCGACATAGCCGGGTGCAATCGCATTGACGGTGATGCCCTGTGCCGCGCCTTCCTGTGCAAGGGCTTTGGTGAAACCGTGAATGCCGGATTTGGCGGCCGCGTAGTTGACCTGGCCGTACTGGCCGGCCTGGCCGTTGATGGAGCCGATGTTGACGATGCGACCGAACTTGCGTTCGCGCATGCCTTCGATCACCGAGCGGCACGTGTTGAAGCAGGACCCCAGGTTGGTATCGATCACCGCCTGCCAGCTGTCGTGGTCCATCCGGTGCATCGTACCGTCGCGGGTAATGCCGGCATTGTTGACCAGAATTTCCACCGGCCCCAGATCCTGTTCGATCTGGGCGATCCCGGCCTTGCACGCATCGAAATCTGACACGTCGATCTTGTAAACGGAGATACCGGTCTTGTTCTTGAACTTTTCGGCAGCTTCGTCGTTTCCGCCGTATACGGCCGCGACCGTATAGCCCTTTTCCTTCAACTGTTCCGACACCATCCCGCCGATTCCGCGGGTGCCGCCGGTTACGACTGCGACTCTCGACATTTAAAACACTCCCAAGCTTTCCCGTTCGCGGAAGTCGTCCTGATCATCCGCGTTCGAGTGACATTTCAATTCAGGGACCGCCGTTCCTGGCGATCCGGCAGTTCAGTGCTTTAGTCGCGTTCCACGCACATCGCGATACCCATGCCGCCGCCGATGCACAGCGTGGCGAGGCCCTTTTTGGCGTCGCGCTTTTGCATTTCATAAAGCAGCGTGACCAGCACCCGCGCGCCCGATGCACCAATCGGGTGGCCGATCGCAATCGCACCACCGTTCACGTTGACCTTGTCGATATCCCAGTCCAGGTCCTTGTTTACGGCACAGGCTTGGGCGGCGAAGGCTTCGTTCGCCTCGACCAAATCGAGGTCTTCCGCGCTCCATCCCGCCAGTTCCAGCGCCTTGCGGCTGGCCGGGATGGGACCCGAGCCCATGATTGCAGGGTCCACCCCAGCCTGCGCCCAAGAGGCAATCTGCGCCATCGGTTTGATGCCACGCGCCGACGCCTCCTCGGCGCTCATGAGGACCATCGCGGCCGCACCATCGTTGATGCCCGACGCATTGCCTGCCGTCACCGTGCCGTCTTTCTCGAACGCCGGCCGCAGTTTTTGGATTGCCTCGATCGTCGCGCCGTCGCGAATGTATTCATCGGTATCGACAACGATATCTCCCTTCCGGTTGGGCACCGTGACCGGCACGATTTCGTCTTTGAAACGCCCGGCCTTTTTGGCGGCCTCGGCTTTGTTTTGGGACGCCAAGGCGAAAGCGTCTTGGACCTCGCGAGTGATCTGCCACTGGCGGGCCACGTTCTCAGCCGTCGTCCCCATGTGGTAGCCGTTGAACACATCCCACAACCCGTCACGGATCATCGTGTCGATCATCTGCGCATCGCCCATTTTGGTGCCGTTGCGCAAGTGCATGGCGTGCGGCGCGTTGCTCATGCTCTCCTGGCCACCGGCAACAACGATACTGGCATCGCCGTTTTTGATGGCCTGCGCTCCAAGCGCGACCGCCCGCAAACCTGAGCCGCACACCTGATTGACCAACCACGCCGGTGCCTCGACCGGCACGCCGGCCTCAATCGACGCCTGCCGCGCAGGGTTCATCCCGGCCGCTGCCGTCAGAACCTGGCCAAGCACCACCTCCGAGACCGCCGCGGGGTCAACGCCGGCGCGCTCAAGGGCCGCCGCGATTGCAGCTTTGCCAAGGTCAGAAGCCGCGAGGGACGCAAAACTCCCGTTGAACGCACCAACCGGGGTACGGGCAGCGCTGGCGATCACGATATCGGTCATGGAAACTCCGGGAACCAGAAAAGGGAGCCGGATTGTTGCACCGCACAACGTCCTTCCGCAACCGCGAAGAGATCAACCGATGAGCCAATCCCGCAACGGCGCCCAGAGGCCCTGTTCGGCCTTGCGCCCAACCACCATGCCAATATGCCCAGCCGCCGGCGCATGCACCTTGGGGTTGGGCAGGACATCGGCAAGCGCCCGCGCGGAGCCGGGGGGAACCAACCGATCATTGTCCGGCAACACCACGAACGCGGGACATCGAAGCATCGCCGGGTCGATTGTTGTTCCGTCCACCGTCCAGGCGCCGAGCCCCGGTAGATTGGCACCGTACCAATCGACGAAGCACTCCCGCGTAACCGGCCCCGCCAACGGCACGCCATCGTTCAGCCAATCCTCCAACGCAACAAAGTCCTCTCGCGCAGGATCGTCCGCCGCCATGGCAGCAAAGGCGCGAAACTTGCGCGCCGCCAACAACGGATCGACGCTCGCAAAGAACGCCTGCAGCAAGTCGACCGGCAGCTCGCCCAGCGTAGAGACGGTTTGGTCCACGGGTCCATCCGGCGCCAACAAGCCCGCCGCGTTGT
Organism: uncultured Alphaproteobacteria bacterium; assembly: GCA_938023835.1. Classification (GTDB taxonomy): domain Bacteria; phylum Pseudomonadota; class Alphaproteobacteria; order SHVP01; family SHVP01; genus CALJDF01. The sequence goes on along the minus strand of CALJDF010000227.1, from coordinate 11,027 downwards.
TGGGCTCGGCGTGAAAATCCCAAGGCGTTGCCAATAGCGCCAACGAGCGCACGTATTCGGGATACAGCGTGGCCGCCGCCAACGCGAGGTTGCCGCCCATGCAATAGCCGACAAGGTGGATCGGTCCCCCTTGCTGTTCGCACACTTTGCTCAGTGCGGCTTTTAGCGGTCCCGCCACATAGTCGGCGATTGCGAAGGCCTTCTCTTCTACACCGGGCGTGCCCCAGTCCAGCAGGTAAGGGTGAACGCCAGACCCGCTAAACCACCGCAACAGGCTGCGTCGGCGTGACAGGTCGAGGATATAAGCGCGATTGACCAGCGACGGCACGAAGAGCGTGGGCGCGCCATCGCCGCCATAGTCGCGTAAGGCGGCAGCACCGACCTGGTGTATCGGCTCGGGATCGATCACATCGCGGGTGTAAGGATGGGTGCGGTAGGTCTCGATGGCCGCAACAAGGGCTGTCGTGCGCGCGGTTGTCTCTTCCTGTACCGCTGCAGCCAAGCGCGTTGTGTCAACTGTCCGGAGTGCCTCGGTGAGTCGTGCGGCTTCGGCGGCAAGTTTCGGCATCCACGGCATCGACCCGCTCTGCGCAAGCGGCAAGGCGGCTGCGGAACCGCTCCAAGTCCAGGTCGCCATTGCCATCTGCAGGCTGATCGGTCGTGGCCCCGGACGTGCCGGCGTTGGGGAATTGCTCATCGGATGCGCTCTCCACCGCGCTGGCCCAATTGTGACGGAAGACCGCCGCGACCTGCGCCTCCCACAGGTCGACATAGCGTGCCGCAAGTTGCTGGATCGTGAAATCCTGGGTCACGGGCTGAGTATAGCCAGGGGCCGCCCGAAGTCATGGCGGATAGACTCGGTTTTGCGCGGCGCAACATGAATCCTTGCGCGTTGCAGCATGGTAGAGAGACAATAGGGTCTCCCTGCTGCGAGAGGCATCCTGTGACCGATTCTTTCTCTACCGACGGCGAACCGGCGCTCGTCAAGAAATACGCCAACCGACGGCTCTACAACACCGCCAAGAGCGCCTACGTGACCCTCGACGATCTCTCGGAGATGGTGCGAAACGGGGAAGACTTCGTCGTTCGTGACGCAAAAACCGGCGATGACCTGACCCGACAAGTCCTCACGCAGATCATCCTCGAACAAGAAAGCCGGGGCGGCAATCTCCTGCCGTTGAATTTTCTGCGCAAGTTGGTCGGATATTACGGGCAAGACATGGGGGCCGTTCTGCCGGGCTATCTCGATGCCAGCTTGGAGAGCTTTCAGCAAAACCAAGAACGGTTGCAACAGCAATTCGCCGCCGCCTTCGGACAGCCCATGAAGCAGTTCGAAGAAATCACCCGCCAAAACATGGCGGTGTTTGAACGCGCACTCGGGGCCTTCACGCCATTTAACGGTGAGCGCAATCAGCCCGCCGAACCCGCCGCCGCCCAAGCCCCGGAACCCTCCGGCGAGGATATCGATTCGCTCAAGCAAGAACTCGATTCGATGCGCGCCCGTCTCGACAAAATGGAAAAATAGCAGGCCGTAGCGCCACCATCCGGGAAGGACTGGCGGCGGTTTCGGTCGGCGTTGAATGCCGACGAGACCCTGGGCCGATGAAGGTCGGTTCGGGCGCTGTTTTGCGCCCGCGACGCCCGCGGCAAAGCGCCGACCCACCCGGCAACTTTCCGCCATATTCCCAAGAAAACCGGCATAAAACTCCCCCTTCCTTACCTCTTGTTAACAATTTAGGGCGAATATACCTAAAAATAATATTAAAACTGGAGGAAAAGGCTCCGAGCGATGACGATGCCGAGTCTCACGACCGTACTGCCCCCGCCGCCGCCCCGCGGCGCGTCGTCCAGATTCATCGGCACTGCCCAAGACACCTTTGACCGGCGCGCGAGTTTCCGCCGCGCCGCAGACGCCTTTCAGCCGGATCGGACCCGTCAGACCGACGAACGCACGCCTGCCGGTGCCCGGCGCCGTATCACCGATCATGAAACGCCCCAGACCGGTGCCGGTCGCGGTCGCCGAGCAAGCGACACGGGCACGCCTGCCGGTCTCCACCTCAAGCTCAACACCACGCCGGAATTCGTTCGTCATTCGACCCCGTTCGTGGCCCAGGCAATCGGTCAAGAGCGTGGCACGATCAGTATCACGCCGCGCGGTGTAAACACCGGTGCCGCGGCCTACGACGCCGGTGTTGCGCGCGTCGATTCCTTCTTCAGCGTTATCGAGCCGATCTCCGTCTACGCCTAGCCGCACAGCGTTCCCGTTCGTGATAAGAGTCCCCGACAAAACGGGGACCGATGACACGCATCTGCATCTATGGCGCTGGCGCCATTGGCGGCCACCTTGCCGCGAAGCTCGCCCAAGTCAGTGACGCGACGGTGAGCGTGGTCGTGCGCGGCGATGCGCTTACCGCGATCCGTAAGAAGGGCCTGACGATCGATAGTGGCGGCGCGACCATGACCGTCCCGGTGGCCGCCACGGACGACCCCGCGACGCTGGGACCGCAGGACTACGTTGTCCTCACTCTCAAAGGGCCGGCGGTTCCGGCCGCGGTTCCGGGGATCACGGCGCTGCTGGGGCGCGACACCACTGTCGTCACCGTGATGAACGGCATTCCCTACTGGTATTTCCACAAGCTCGGTGGTCCATGGGAAGGCCACCGGCTCGCCTGCGCCGACCCCGACGGCTTGCAATGGGACGCCATCGGTCCCGAGCGGGCATTGGGGGCAGTGGTGTGGACCGCGGCCTCGATCACCGCGCCCGGTATCGTGCGCCATACCTTCGGCAACCGTTTCGATCTCGGTGAGCCCGACGGCAGTACCTCTCCGCGCGCGACCACTTTGAGCAAGATCTTCGAAAGCGCAGGTCTTGAGGCTCCTCTCACCACGGATATCCGCGGGGCGATTTGGAACAAGCTTTGGGGCAACCTTTCTTTCAATCCGGTCAGCGCCCTCACACTGGCGGCACTCGACGCGCTGGCGACCTCACCGCGCACGGTGCCGGTGCTGCGGGCCATGATGGTCGAGGCGCAGGCTATCGGCGAAAAGTTGGGGGTGGCGTTTCCGATGGCCGTCGATGCTCGGATTGCTGTTGCCGAGTTGGTCGGTCCGCACAAAACATCAATGCTGCAGGATTTGGAGTGCCACCGTGCTTTGGAAATCGAGGCGCTGACCGGCGTGGTCGCAGAGATGGGTAGGCTCGTCGGCGTCGCCACGCCTACGATCGACGCTGTCCTGGCCCTCACGCGCGCGCGGGCCCGCAACGCAGACCTCACAGTGCCCGCCTAGCCCAGTCGCTTGATCACATACTTGATGAACGCGTTGTCGACGTGCTGTTGGCTCGCACCGCGCCACGCGCTAAAGGCGGCGGCGTAGCTGTCGAAAATCCCCCGAATGTCGAGCGTCGTCAGATCGACGAACCGTTCGCCGGTCGGATCGGTCACCCGGCCACCGTAGACGACAAACAGCGTTGGGCTCTCGCTGTCCACGGTCCTGGGCACTTGTTCGGGCGCATCGGTCATCGCACCTCGGCGTATACTGACCGTTGACCGAAATAACAACCGCCCACCGTTGCATGCCACCCCACCACTCCCGATACTCCCGGCACCCGGGAGGAACGACATGAACGACAGCCCAATCAGCGTCGGCGAGGCCTTCGTCGCGGCGATGGCCGATCACGGCATCGACTATTTTTTCGGTAATGCCGGGACCGATTTCGCACCGGTGATTGAGGCATTCGCCAAAGCCGCTTCGCTCGGCCAGCCAGCGCCGACGCCGATCGCCATCCCGCATGAAAATACGGCGATGGGCATGGCCCATGGCTATTACCTGGCGACCGGTCGGCCCCAGGGGGTCATGGTACACACCACGGTCGGTACCGCGAATGCGGTGTGCGGCCTGATGAACGCCTCTCGCCAAAACGTGCCGGTGTTGTTGTTTGCCGGCCGCACCCCGATCACCGAGGCCGGCGCCTATGGCGCGCGCAATCGCGTCATCCAATGGGCGCAAGAATCGTTCGACCAAGCCGGGATGGTGCGCGAATACGTCAAATGGGATTACGAACTGCGCCGCCCCGACCAAACGACCGCTGCCTTGGACCGCGCGATGGCTTTGGCGATGAGCGAACCGCGCGGCCCGATTTACATGACCCTGCCGCGAGAGGTGCTGGCCGGCCCGGCAGAACCCGCGGCACTCCCGCCGGCCAAAACACCGGCCAGCACCCCTGGTGCGGACCCCGACGCCCTCGCCGCGGCGGCCGAATTGCTGGCCAGCGCCAAAGCCCCCTTGATCATCACCACCACCGTTGGACGCTACCCCGATGCGGCCGCTACCCTGGCGGCGCTGGCGGAAACCTTCGCCATTCCCGTCGTGATGCATTGGCCGCGCTACGTCTGTCTGCCGGTCGACCATCCGATGCACGCCGGCTTCGCGCCTGGCCCGGGCCTCAAAGAGGCCGATGTGGTCCTGGTGGTCGACAGCGACGTGCCGTGGATCCCGGCAATCGAAGGCCCGACCGAGAGCGCCAAGGTCGTCCAATTCGGGATCGACCCGCTGTACGGCGACTATCCCCTGCGTTCATTTGCCGCCGACATCGTGATCAACGCCAACCCCGTGACCGGCCTAAAGGCCCTCCACGCGGCGCTGAGCGACCGGATCGACACCAAAAGTGAGGCCGTCGCGACACGGCGCAAGACCCACATCGCCAAGCGGGCTGCGCAGCGCGCCACCATCGCCCGCGACCTCGACACGGTTAGAGACGCCGCCCCGATGAGCCCGGCTTGGGTGACCCATTGCATCGACCGGATCAAAGGCGACAACGCCAGTCTGGTGAACGAATCACCGCTGCAACAGGATCACCTCACCCTGACCGAGCCCGGCAGTTTCTTTTCGGCAAGCCCGGTCGGCGGGCTGGGTTGGGGCATGGGCGCCGCGTTGGGGCTCAAGCTCGGCGCGCCGGACAAGTTGGTGATCGCCGCGCTCGGTGACGGCGCCTATATGTTCGGCAATCCGACCTCGGCGCATTTCGTTTCGCGCGCGTTGGGGCTGCCCGTCTTGATCGTGATCTTCAACAACCGCATGTGGGGCGCGGTCAGTCGGGCAACCAAGTTCATGTATCCCGACGGCTATGCCGCGAAGAGCAACCAGGTCCCCCTCACCTTGCTCGAGCCCGCCCCCGATCTCGAAAAAGTGGTCGCCGCTTCGGGTGGCTATGGCGTCGTCGTGGATGACCCTGGCCAGCTCGAAGCCGAACTCATCAAAGCCCGCGACGTCGTCCTCAACGAAGGCCGCCAGGCCGTAGTCAACGTGATTACCCAGGGCGTCTAGAAGACGCGTGTCACCAAGGCCCATGGTGGGAGAGATTAATCATCGTCCCGTCGGGATCGCGGAGGAACATCTCCCACACCTCCTCGGGTAGCGGCAGTTCGAGCTTGGTGGGCGGGCTGATCACATGAACGCCCGCCGCGTCCAGTTTCGGCAACAGCGCTTTCAAATGATCGGTACGGATCACCATGCACGGTTCGCCGAATCGCACCTTGGTCGCCGGCGTCGGGTCCTCAAGCGGCGGGTTGGCGCCATGCACCTCGGCCAAGCCGATATTGCCGATCGTGGTATCGTCCGCGCGCAACACGATGATGCGCATCGACTCACAAGGCTGCCCCAAGATGGCCGACGCGCCGGGGTTGGGAATGAGCGTGTCGATCCAGACCTCCATCTCCAAGAGGTCACGATAGAATCCCAATGCCCGGTCGGCATCGCGGGTGAAGATGGTGGTTCGGGAAACTGGAGCGGTCAGCGCCATCATGCGTCCTTTCAGAGCGGGGCTCGGTCGGATCGCTTGTCGCGCCGGGGCCGCCGCTTCTAGAGTGCCCACAACTCTCGCAGACGGAGCCGCGCCATGTCGACCATCACCACGCTTGCCGACCTCGAAACGCTTTACGGCACGCCGAGCGAACCCGCGCTCACCAAGGAAACCGATCGGATCGTGCCGGCCTACAAGGCGATGATCGATGCGTCGCCCTTCGTCGCGCTGGCCACCAACGGGCCCGACGGCCTTGACTGCTCGCCGCGCGGCGATGCTGGCAACGTCGTCCGCGTGACCGACGAAAAGACCGTGATGATCCCCGACCGCCGCGGCAATAACCGAATCGATTCGTTGCGCAACATCGTGCACGACCCGCATGTTGCCCTGCTGTTCCTTATTCCCGGATCGGGCAACACCATACGCATCCAAGGCCGGGCCGAAATCTCGATCGATCCCGACCTGCTCGCCTCGTTCGCGATCGAGGGCAAAGAGCCACGCTGCGTCGTGGTCGTCACCGTCGATGCGATCTACTTCCAATGCGCCCGCGCGGTCCTGCGCGCCGATCTTTGGAATGCCGAGAAACACATCGACCCCAAATCCCTGCCCACCGCCGGCACCATGCTCGCCGAAACCAGCGACGGTCGCATCGGCGGCCCCGAATACGACAAAGCCTGGCCGGCGCGGGCCAGCACCTCGATGTGGTAGAGCCGCACGAGGATAGCCGCCCTATGACTGCCGCGATAACCTAGAACCGCCCTGCCGCCGATTGGGCTTTGCATCCGCGAAGGAATGCCTGATGTTCACCCGCCTGCGCGAGAACTTGCGCCGCCCTGAAATCTTGCTGCTCATCATGGGCGCCGGGGTGCCGATTTCGTTCGCAACGTGGCAGGGCTTGCTGAACAACTTCGCCATTGAACGGGCGCAATTCGGCGGCGCGGAAATCGGCATTCTGCAGTCTTTGCGCGAGGTACCGGGCTTCCTCGCCTTCGCCGTGGTCTTTTTGCTGTTGTTCGTGCGCGAGCAGAAACTCGCCTACATCTCGCTCTTGTTTCTCGGCATCGGCACGGCGGTCACCGGGTTCTTCCCGACCATCATCGGGCTTTACGTCACCACCGTGGTGATGTCGTTGGGCTACCACTATTACGAAACCACCGCGCAATCGTTGTCGCTGCAGTGGCTCGACAAGAAGAACGCGGCGCAGTGGTTGGGCCGGGTGATCGCGGTTGGCTCTTTCGCCGGGATCGTCGCTTATGGGCTGATGTATGTCGGCCTCGATATCGTCGGGCTCGATTTCAAGTGGGTCTATCTCATCGGCGGGGGCGTCACGGTGCTCTTGGCGCTGACCGCCTGGGCCTTGTTTCCCCTGTTCCCGGCCAAGGTCGAGCAGAACAAACATCTCGTGCTGCGCAAACGCTATTGGCTCTACTACGCCCTTGTTTTTATGTCGGGCGCGCGGCGACAAATCTTTGTCGTCTTTGCCGCGTTTATGTTGGTCGAGCGTTTCGGGTTCGATGCGGGATCGATCGCGTTGATCTTCCTCGCCAACAGTGCGTTGAGCATGGTGTTGGCCCCGCGCATCGGCAAACTCATCGGCATCTGGGGCGAACGCCGAGCCCTGACGGTCGAATACCTCGGGTTGATTGTGGTGTTCGTGGCCTACGCTTTTGTGCAAAACCCGACCATCGCCATCGGCCTCTACATCGTCGACCACGTGTTCTTTGCCATGGCGATTGCGATGAAAACCTATTTCCAAAAGATTGCCGACCCGGCCGACATTGCGCCCACCGCCGGGGTTTCGTTCACCATCAACCACATCGCCGCCGTGATCTTACCGGCGGCCTTCGGGCTACTATGGCTGGTATCGCCGGCGGCGGTCTTCCTGGCGGGTGCCGCGATGGCCTTGGCCTCGCTGGGCCTGTCACGGCTGATCCCACCCAACCCCGAAGAAGGTAACGAAGTCCTCGTTTTCGGACCCCGGCGCATCGTGCCCGCCCCAGCCGCCGAATAGGCCGAGCCGGGCGGCCTTGACACGCGGATGAAAGGCCGCGGCGGCGCCTATGGCTGGACCGACGCGTGCGATCAGTACGATCACGCCGGCGGCGACGGCAAGTATCGATGACGCCCCGACCGTGAAGCGCCAATCCAACCCGCCTAACAAATCAAGCAAATGGGGTGACGCCGTCCCCAGTGTCAGAGCACCAACCAAGAGCCCGACCAATAGACCGCGATCATTCACCGCCCAACTCGAAACCAGCTTCATCCCGACGGGATAAACACCGGCCATCGTGGCACCCACCGCGATGCGCAAGAGCGGCGCACCCCAACTATCAGGTGCGATCACCAGCATGCCGGCGTTGGCCGCGGCACCCAGCAAGATCGAGACGAAAAAGAGTCGCCGGGCCTCGATGCGGTCGGCCAAACCCAAGAAAGCGCTGACCAAGGTGCCGGCGACAAAGCCGAGCGCCACCCCGGAACTCATCAGCGCGGCCTGGGTATCGCCGATAGCGAATTCGGCGCGTAGCGCCGGTAGAACCGCAGCCGCCGAGAACCACAAGGACAGGCCCAGCACCTCGGCGACCGCGATCAGCGTCACCGATGTCCATTTGCCCGCCACCGGCGCCGCGCCTTCCTTGAAATCGGTCGCCATTGAACCCCCCAAAAACCCGCGACACGCTCGCCCGTGCGGCTGCACCTGTCCAGTCAATGCACCGTCATTGCCTTGCGAGCCAATCGCACTCAGGCGGCAAGACCGGCGTCATGCCTTGTTTTTACCCGCCTCGGCGACGCGGCGGCGGATCGGTGGCGATCGGGTACTTGTTCCTAACCTTTAAAATACCTTCAAAGTCAGGTGGTTATGCGGCTCAGTAACAATAGAACAGTAACGAGGGCCGTGTATGTCTGGCCGTGACTACGATTTAGTTGTGATTGGTTCCGGGCCGGCTGGCCTGCGTGCTGCGATCCAAGCCGCCAAGGTGGGTAAGCGCGTCGCCGTCGTCGAGCACAAAGGTGTCGTCGGTGGGGTCAGCATCAACACCGGCACCATTCCCTCAAAGACGCTACGCGAAGCAGTGATGCATTTGTCGGGCTACAACCAGTGCGCTATCTACGGCCAAGCCTACCGGGTCAAAGAAAAGATCGAGATGCAGGACTTGCTGCATCGCACCGACCATGTCATCCGGCGCGAGATCGACGTCACACAGCATCAGCTGATGCGCAACTCGGTTGAAGTCATTTCGGCGTCCGGCTCGTTCGTGGACGCCAATACCGTACGACTGAGTGACGCCGGCACCGGCGGGCATCGTGACCTCACCGCCGACCACATCCTGATCGCCGTCGGCACGGTGTGTACGATCGATCCGAACATTCCCTTTGACGGCGAACGGATCTTCATCAGCGACGACCTCCTGAAATTGAAGACGTTACCGAAGCGCTTGGCCGTGATCGGCGCCGGGGTAATTGGGTGCGAATACGCGACGGTCTTCGCCGCACTCGGGGTCCGCGTTACCATCATCGACAAACGCTCGCGGCTCCTCGATTTCCTCGACTGGGAAATCACCGACGCGCTGGCCCATCATATGCGCGAGAACCGGGTGACCTTGCGGCTCGGCGAAGAGGTCTCGGGCGTCGAACCCTACGAAGACGATCAAGGCGAGCATGTCCGCATCAAACTGGAAAGCGGCAAACAAGTCATTTCCGAGAAGACGCTGTACGCCATCGGCCGCACCGGTGCGACGGAATCGTTGAACCTGGAGGCTGTAGGACTGAGCGCCGACGATCGCGGCCGGATTAGCGTCAACGACAATTTCCAAACCGAGCAACCGCACATCTATGCGGCGGGTGACGTCATCGGATTTCCGAGTCTCGCCGCGACCAGCATGGAGCAGGGGCGGCTGGCGTCGTGCCATATGTTCGGCGTTCCCTCGCAGAGCACGCCGGAACTTTTCCCGTTCGGCATCTACACGATCCCGGAAATATCGGTGGTCGGCAAAAACGAAGAGCAGCTGACCAGCGACGGCGTGCCCTACGAGGTGGGCAAGGCGTCCTACAAGGAAATCGCCCGTGGTCAGATCATCGGCGACCACTCAGGCCTTTTGAAACTGATATTCCACACCGAAACCCGAAAATTGCTCGGGGTTTCGATCATCGGCGAGGGCGCCACCGAACTGATCCATATCGGGCAGGCGGTACTCAGCCTCGGCGGCAATATCGACTACTTCGTCGATACGGTTTTCAATTACCCAACCCTAGCGGAATGCTACAAAACGGCGGCTCTCGACGGAATCAACCGTCTGTCGTAAATCGGGTGTAGCATAGAGAAAATGGCGGCCCCTACGGCCGTCGCTGGGAGAGGCATGGCGGTATCTCCGCAACAATTCGACTGGAAGCACCAGCGCATCCTGCTGCTCGATCAGGATGATCAGTTTCGCTTTTGGGCGCGCGGCGTGTTCAACCGTCTCGGCGTCGCCGAGGTGATAAGTACCGCCGACGGCCACGATGCGCTTCATTCGCTTGAGCGCACCGACGCATCACTCGCCATGGTCGACCTCCAATTCAAGGGCATGACCGCTGCCGAGTTCATCACCGGTCTCCGCCAAAAACGAGCGAGCCGACTTTCGTCGCTGCCGGCCGTGTTGATGGTGAAAACGCAGGACAAGAAGGCCATCTACGAGGCCAGTCTGGCCGGTATCGAGGGCATCATCGTCAAACCGATCGCCGAAAAGGCGATGCTGATGCGGGTCATGACGACGTTGCTCAAACCGGAACGGATCATCCTCAACCCGAACTTCGCCGGGCCCGACCGCCGCGAGTTGCCGCGCATCGAACCGGAAAAAGCGCCGCCGCCGGCAGGCCTCACCAAACCCTCTGCCAAAGCGGCCGCACGCCCACAGGGGAAGGCGCGACCGAAACCCGCCACCGCGGTGATGAAACCGCAAGGCAAGGCCGCGCCACAAAGGCCGACCGGCACCAGTACACCTATCGAAACACTTGAGCCGGCGAAGTCTGCCCCACCCAAAAAGCCATCGGGCCGGATCGACGATACGGACTTGGCGCCCACGCCACCGAAAAAGCCGACGGGCAAGATTAGCGACGACGATGTCGTCAAGACACCGGCAAAACCCGCAGTGCGGGATTTCAGCGACGAGGTCACCAAGACCCCCAAAAAGAAAGACAACAGTGAGGATTGGAACGCCGCCGTCGCACAGAAGAAAGAGAAAAAGAAGAA
>CALJDF010000226.1 GCA_938023835.1 uncultured Alphaproteobacteria bacterium | reverse complement strand
GAAATTCCGATCATGGACGGCAGTGCGGCACCGTTCGTTTTTCTTATCGAGTGCGCCGGCACCGTCGAGCAGGCGACGCCGCGCGAAGTCATTCGTGTCTTGCGGCCGGTCGAAGTGCGCGCGGGCGATTCGCGCGCCACGCTGTCGCCGGGCGAGGGGTTCTCCGTTGCCTTCGAGATCGACTATCCGTCGCCCGTTATCGGCCACCAGCAATGCGTGATGGCCTTGCACGAGGGCGGGTTCAAGTCCGAGATTTGCCGTGCCCGCACCTTCGGCTTCGCTCACGAGGTCGATGCGCTGCGTGCGCGGGGGCTGGCCCAAGGCGGGTCTCTCGACAACGCGGTCGTCGTATCGGGTGACGGGGTCTTGAACGACGGTGGGTTGCGTTATGGCGACGAGTTTGTCCGGCACAAAGTGCTTGATTCGATCGGCGACCTCTATCTCGCCGGTGCGCGCCTTATTGGTCAGTTTGAGGGCATCCGCTCCGGCCATGCACTGAATCATCAATTGTTGGCGGAGTTTTTCGCCGACCGATCGGCATGGCGCCGTGAAACGCTCGCTCCCGCAGCGCAGCCCGAGGTCGCGCGCAGCGATTGGTCGCCCGAGGCCGTCCCGGCCGCGGCGATGGCCTAATCAGTCGGTCTCAGCGCTCAAGTCTTTTACTAAGCCGACGACCGCCGAGCGCAACGCCGTATCGCCGATACCGCTAAAGCTTCGCACCAGCTCAACCGTTGAACGGGTCTTGCCGCCATGCTCGACCGGACTCCCGGCGAGCGACGGATCCAACCCCTCAAAGAAGAAGCTGATTTCGGTATCGAGTTTTGACGCGATTTCGTAGAGGCGTCCGGCACTCACACGATTTGCCGCAGTCTCGTATTTTTGAACCTGCTGGTATGATATGCCTAACGCATCGGCCAGCTGCTCTTGGGTCAGGCCCAGCAGATTGCGCCGTTTGCGGATTTGACGCCCAACGTGGTCGTCGATCTTCTTAGCGAGGTCACTCATGCGGATTTCCCGTCATGGCTTTGCAACCCAAAGGGATCGTGATATCGCAATCCCGACGGGTAATAATGGATGGGCATGATACCACTATTGGACGAACGAAAGACCCTGAATCGCAATCGCAGCGAGTTTCGGCCATGAGGCGCGGATATCGCACGGGATGGGCGGTGGTCCTGCTGGCCCTGGTCGTGGCCGGCTGCAATAGCAGGCGCGACGAGGTTGCCTACGTCGAACGCCCGGTCGAGCAACTCTATAACGAGGGCATGGATAACCTCATCGCGGGTGAATACACACTCGCGGCGCAAAGTTTCGATGAGGTCGAACGCCAGCACCCCTATTCGATCTGGGCGACGCGTGCGCAGCTGATGACGGCGTTTTCCTACTACCAGGACAACAAGTTCGACGATGCGATCCTCGCGGCACAACGTTATGTCCAGCTCCATCCCGGGTCGGCGGATGTGCCTTACGCCTATTACTTGATCGGCGTGTCCTATTACGAACAGATCGTCGATGTCGGCCGCGATCAGAAACTGACCGAATTGGCCCTGGGCGGCCTAGATGAAGTGATCCGGCGGTTTCCGGAGAGCGAATATGCGCGCGACGCTCGGCTCAAAATCGACCTAACCCGCGACCATTTGGCCGGCAAGGAAATGGAAATCGGTCGCTACTACCAACGTCGCGGCGAAGATTTGGCTGCCCTTAACCGCTTCAAGCAAGTGATCGTCGACTATCAGACCACGACCCACGTGCCCGAGGCGCTGCACCGTCTCACCGAGACCTATCTCGCGTTAGGATTAGAGACGGAAGCCCAATCCGCGGCAGCGGTCCTCGGGTTCAACTATCTCGGCAGCGACTGGTACGTCGATTCTTACCGGTTGCTCAAAGGTGTCGACCTCGAACCGGTCGAAGACGAAGGGTCGTTTATTTCACGTACATTCCGCCGGGTGTTCTGACCTTCATGTTGCTCACGCTGTCCATCAGGGATGTCGTGATCGTCGAACGCCTGACCATCGGGTTTCACCCTGGGCTCAACGTTCTCACGGGCGAAACCGGCGCCGGCAAATCCATTCTTTTGGACGCGCTTGGCCTTGCCCTCGGCGCCCGTGCCGATTCGAGTTTGGTCCGGGCCGACAAGCCACAGGCATCGGTCAGTGCCGTTTTTGAGATCGGTCCCGATGCCGCGGTGCGTACTTTGGCATCCGAGCACGGCATTGAGCTCGACGATACGGTCGTGCTGCGCCGCACCGTGTCGGCAGACGGACGCAGCCGCGCCTTCGTGAACGACGAGCCGGTCAGCGTCGGATTCTTGCGCCAGGTCGGCGAATCATTGGTCGAGATTCAGGTGCAGAGCGAAAGCCACGCGCTTCTTTCGGCGCCCAATCACCGCCGCTTGCTTGACCTCTACGGCGGGCTCCAGCGCCCGCTCGACAAACTCGCCACCCAATACGCGACTTGGCAGACCGCCGCCGCGGCGCTCGCGGAAACTGAAGCCGTTATCGCCAAGGCGCGCGCCGAAGAAGAGTTTCTGCGACACGCCCTAGACGAACTCAACGCCCTGGAACCGCATGAGGGCGAAGAAGAAGAACTCAACGACCGCCGCACCGTGCTGAAATACGCCGAAAAACTGGCTGAGGCGCTGACCGCCGCACAAGCCGAGTTGGCCGAAGAATCAAGCGTGTCCGACCGTTTGCGTGTGGCCCAACGAATTCTCGAACGCGTGTCCCGCAATGCCGCCGGCGCGCTTGATCGGGTGGTCGATACGCTCCAGCGGGCCGCGATCGAGGTGGACGAGGCCGTAGAGGCCTTGGATCAAGCGACGATGGCCCTCGATCTAAAGGGAGGCACGCTCGAGACGTTGGAGGATCGCCTCTTCGCGTTGCGTGCTGTTGCTCGCAAGCACGGCTGCGAGATCCGCGCCCTGGCCGGGTTGCGGAACGATTTCGAGAGCCAATTGCAATCCATCCAGCAAGGCGATGCCCGCATCGAGGAATTCCGCAAGGCCGCCACCGATGCCCGCCTGGCCTTTGAAACCGAAGCCAACGCGCTATCGAAAAAGCGCGCCAAGGCCGGTGCCGCGTTGGAAAAGGCCATCGCCAAGGAACTCGCGCCGCTCAAGCTCGACGGCGCGGCCTTCAAGGTCGTGCTGCGCGAAAAGCCGCCGGAAGATTGGACCAAGGACGGTAAGGACGAAATCGCTTTCGAGGCGGTCACCAATAAGGGCCAGCCCTTCGCACCGCTGGCGCGGATTGCCTCGGGTGGCGAGCTCAGCCGCTTCATGTTGGCGCTTCAGGTCGTCCTCGCGGGTCAAGACAGCATTCCCACGCTGGTGTTCGACGAAGCGGATTCCGGCATCGGTGGCGCCACCGCCGCCGCCGTGGGTGATCGTCTGTTGGCGCTGGCCCACGACCATCAGGTCTTGGTGGTCACCCATTCGCCGCAGGTTGCGGCGCGCGGCCAATCGCATTGGCGGATCGCTAAGGGCGCCGGTGGCAATGGTGCGAAAATGACGACCGTCGCCGTGGAAGAACTGGCGCCCGGTCTCCGGCGCGAAGAAATCGCCCGCATGTTATCGGGCGAGGAAGTGACCGAAGAGGCGCGCGCCCAGGCGGACCGGCTGATCGAGCAGGCCGGGCGCTGATATGGCCGCCCGATCCTTTGCCGACGTCGCGGTGGCGGACCTCGACGAGAAACAAGCCAAGGCCGAACTGAAACGCTTGGCGACCGAAATCGCCGACCACGACCGGCTCTATCATGAAAAAGACGCCCCAGAGATCAGCGATGCCGACTACGACGCCTTGCGCCGCCGCAACGAGGAGATCGAGGCGCGCTTTCCCAAATTGGTGCGCAAGGACAGTCCCTCGCTGCGGGTCGGCGCCGCGCCCGCAAGCCAGTTCGCCAAGGTGGTCCATCGTCGGCCGATGCTGTCTCTCAACAATGCCTTTGCCGATGAAGACATCACCGATTTTGCTGACCGCATTCGCCGTTTCCTTAGCCTCGACGCCGAGACCGAACTCGCGATCGTGGCCGAACCCAAGATCGACGGTCTATCGGCCTCATTGCGCTACGAAAACGGCGCTTTGGTGCATGCCGCCACCCGGGGCGACGGCACCGAAGGCGAGGACATCACCCGCAACGTCATGACATTGAAGGACGTCCCGCACCGCCTGGAGGGCAAGAACATCCCGGCGGTTCTGGAGGTGCGCGGCGAGGTCTATATACGGCGCGACGATTTCATCGCGCTGAACTCCGCGCAAGAGGCCGCCGGCAAGCCGCTCTACGCCAACCCGCGCAACTCGGCCGCCGGCAGCTTGCGCCAACTCGACCCCAGCGTCACCGCGTCGCGCAACTTGCGCTTCTTCGGCTATGCCTGGGGCGAGGTTTCCGAGCCGCTCGCCGTGACGCTCTGCGAAGCCCGCGCCCGTTTAGCCGCGATGGGCTTCACGCTCAACGAACCCACGCGGCGTTGTGTCACCATCGACGAGGTGCTGGCACATTATCGGCACCTCGATGAAGAACGCGCCGACTTGCCGTTCGATATCGATGGCGTCGTCTACAAGGTCGACCGCTTGGACTGGCAAGAACGTCTCGGCCAGGTCACCCGCAGCCCGCGCTGGGCCATTGCGCATAAATTTGCCGCTGAGCAGGGGCAAACCGTCCTGCGCGATATCGAAATTCAAGTCGGCCGTACCGGCGCTTTGACGCCCGTGGCGCGTCTCGAACCGGTCACCGTGGGCGGCGTCG
>CALJDF010000225.1 GCA_938023835.1 uncultured Alphaproteobacteria bacterium | reverse complement strand
TCCGCTCGAACCGACATCGGTGGAGCGCGGGCCCATCGCGAGCGCCGTCACCGCCCAACGGAGTTTTTCGAACGGCCTTTCTGCATCAGGGGGTCTTTCGTTCGTTGATACAGGGAAGCCCAGCACCGGGAGTGTCGATGCAGGTGTCACCGGGCCACTTTTTGACGGCGTCGCAAGCCTAGATACGACCGCGTCCTTCGATAGAGGGTGGGCCGTTATCGCCAACTACCGTACCAGGTACGCAGGGCAATCCGTGGGTCTTCGTTTTCAGACGATTCGGGCGTCGAGCGAGACGAGTTCCAACGCTTTTAGCGCCAGCGCCTCAGGCGACGTGCCGATCATCGGTACCGCGACTCTGCCCTATAGCGCGACCGTCGGACGTACCGTTTCCAAGAATGGAACGGTTTCGGATACCGCCAGCTTGAGCAACAGTACGGGTTTGGGCCGCTTCCGTCTGTCCAACTCGCTTGAATGGGCGCGCCTGGATTTACCGACCGCGCCGGAACAACGATCTCTAACGGGTACCGTATCGAACTCCATCTTTCTTTTCCCGGTCAACTTTCGGCTTAGTGCCGCCTACCAGATCATCGAGACGCGTCGGTTGCAGCGGGTCGATGGGGATATCAATTGGAACATCAATAATCGGTCGCAGGCTCGGTTTGGGTACCAGAGATTTCTGCTGTCGCAGCGTGAGGCCTATAGTTTGGGGGGCAGCTACCGGTTTGATCGGTTTATCCTCAGCCCGACATTGACCTATGACTCGAACGATCAGCTCTTCGCACTTTTGAATGTCTCCTTTGCTGCGGGCCGGGAGCCGATTTCGGGCCGTATTAGAACCGCGGGCTCGACGTTCACTGGCGGCGGCGCGGTCGCGGCGCGTGTCTATCGAGATGAAAACCTGAACCGCCAGCTTGATCCCGGTGAAGAACTTCTCGAGGACGTACGCGTCGAGGCAGTTCACTCGAACAAGTCCGACGACACCAATGAGGATGGGATTGCGTTGATTCAACGCTTGCCGGCATATCTGCCGACCGACATCCGTGTCCGCCCGGGCTCGCTTCCGGATCCGTTCCTGGCACCGCTCAATCCGGGACGTTCCGTTTTGCCGCGGCCGGGCCGCACCAATGTAATCGATTTCCCTGTCGCTTTAACGACGGAAATCGAGGGGGGCGTTCTGGCGTTGCGTCGTGAGGGCGACGAGGAACTCGCGCCGCTTCCCGGTGTGACCGTTGAATTGCGGAACGAGGATGGGGAGGTGGTTGCCCGGGAGCAAACCCTCTTCGACGGGTTCTTTTTGTTCGTCACTGTGTTCCCCGGAACCTACACGCTTCACCTCGCGCCGGAGAATGTCACCTCACAGGGTTTGGTCGTTCCCGCCCCGCGCCGGATCCCCGTTCCTGTTTCTGCCGAACCGATCCTCGGCGTAGAGGTCATTACCGGACCGCCCGGTGTCGACTTGCCACCTCCGGGAGATGCAAAGATCGCTGCCGTGCGCCTTGGGCGCATGCCCACGATCGAAAGCGCCCGAGCATCGCACGCACTGTATCGGGGGCTCTTCCCCGATTTGTTGGAAGAACTCGAGATCGAAGATCCGTTGGACCGGCAAGCCGCGCCCTATGATCTTGTCCTTGGACGCGTGACGGCGGGCGCCGCGAACAACATTTGTACCCGCCTCAAGACGGCGAAGGTCTCGTGCGAGATCGTGACATTCCCCTTCGTTGCGGAGGCCCCGCATTTGGTGCCGACACCCACCGCGAGCACCGGTGATGAGGCTCTGCCGGCGCCGAGTGCGCCTGGGGATGGCGATCCATCGACGGCGCCGGTCATCGTCAATCTGGGCACCTACCCGTCGGCGGATCGCGCCGATGTCGCTTGGTCGTTGTTGAGCCGCCTCTACGCGGTGGACCTTGAGGACGCAGACCGACAACGCGACAATGATGACGACAAGACCTTGCGCGTGGGGCCCATGCCCCGCGCTAAGGGGGCGGCATTGTGCGAGCAACTTGGCGATAGCGTGCCGCGTTGCGAGATCCAGCCGATCTTGGCGGACGCGCCCATGGCGGCGGCGTCTCCTGGTGTTGCGCCGTCACTGCCCGGGTTACGTCCGGTTGGTCCCTCGGTCGCGGCGGCCCCGGTGACGGTCGTCGAGGACACGCCCTTGCCGCCAATCGCCGATGTTGTCGCGGCCACCCCAGAACCGGCGCGTGAAACCGTCGTTGCAGTGCGGCTCGGTGAGTACGGGTCACAAACCGGCGTTGATGCTGGCTGGCAGTTGATGCGCCGGCTCTATCCCGACGTTCTGCAGAGCGCGCGTCCGCTGGAAAGCGCGGAGCCGGTCACCGACAAACGGCCCTTGCTGGTCGGTCCGTTTACCGAGATCGATGCGCATACCGTTTGCGCGCGTCTTATTGCGGACGGGCAGGCTTGCCGCGTCACACAGGCTCGTCTTTGACCGCTACTTGTTGCCGGTAAAGTCCGACAGCACGCAGTAGGCTTTGCGGGATTTCATCAAGTTGCAGATGTCTTCGGCACTTGCCGTGTCGGTGAACGGGCCTGCCTTCACGCGGTAGAACGTGCCGCGACCCCCCGAGAGCTCGACCGGGCTAATGCGGTAGTCGAGGCCACCAAGCAGATCGCTGTGCGCGGCCTGTAGTTCGCGCCAGCCTTGTCGGGCACTGTCCAGTCCCCTGAACGATGCAAGGTGGACGCTGACTTGCTCGGTCGGCGCAACCGACGGGGAAATTGACGAGAGCTGCGTGGGTGCCGCTGGGGCGGGCGTCGGCGCGGTTGCGGCCGGTGCGGCTTGCACAGGTTGAATCGGACGCAATGACTGGGGTTGTCCGGGCGATGCCGCGGCCTGGTTCTGTTCGACCGGGCGCAGGGCCGGTGGGCTCGCTGCGGTCGTCGGTGCCGCTTGGGCGGTGTCAGTCGACGCAGGCTCCGTTGTGGTCGTTTCAGAGGCATCGGTCGGGGCTGCTTCCGATCCGGTCAATCGCGACAACTGGGTCAGCAAGACCCGAATATCACCCTCGATCCCGACGAGGCGTTCGATGCTTGGTTTGAGTTGGGCAAGCTCGGCCCGCAAGGCCGTGACCTCTTGCTCAAGGCGTTCGATCCGTTCGTCCGAGGTGCCGCTGCCGAGGGCCACGGGGGCATCGCCGCGGGCGGGCTGGGCAGCGGCGGCCTGTGGCGCTGCATTGCTGCGTCCGCTGTTCTGGTCGTCACCGCCGGGAAACACCGCGCCCTTGACGGAACTACCGACCGACGAAAACGCCCCACCGATCGCGTTACAGCCGCCAACGACCAAGAGCAGCGCGGAAACCAGCAGAATTCTGCGGCTACGGCGTGATTGGCGCGTCAAAACGGCGCTCATTCGATGGTTTACGATAGTTTGCACCTGGTTGAACTTAGGCCCGCCATTTCCCTTCGACCGCGAGTGTCCGATCCCGCAATCTCATACAAGCACAGAATGTAGCATGAGGGTGGGGTCTGCTCTACCAGATTTTGTAGCTATTCCGCGTTTCGGGCGGCGCCCAGCGCATCGAGGAGAGGGCCAATACCGGCGCCGGTGAGGGATGCGAGGAAGTGGCCGTCAGCGGGGACCACGGTGAATTGCACATCGGCGCCAA
>CALJDF010000224.1 GCA_938023835.1 uncultured Alphaproteobacteria bacterium | reverse complement strand
ACGGGCAAGGTTCGGATGAACCAAGCCAACAAGCAGCACGGCATGATCAAGCGCACCAACAAGCAAATTCGCCAGCAACGTGGCACGTCGATCTTGAGCGCACCTGACGCCAAGATCGTCAAAAAATTCCTTCCGTACGGTTAGGGCGACGCCATGGCACGTGTAAAACGGGGCGTCACAACACACGCCCGTCATCGCAAAGTTATCAAAGCCGCCAGAGGCTTTCGTGGGAGTGGAAACAGCAACTTTCGGACCGCGATCGAGCGGGTCGAAAAAAGCTTGCAGTATGCGTATCGCGATCGTCGCGTGCGCAAGCGGCAGTTCCGTGCGCTGTGGATTCAACGCATCAATGCTGCGGCGCGCGAGCATGGGCTGACCTATGGCCGATTTATCAACGGTCTCAAGCTCGCCGGCGTCGAGGTGGACCGAAAGGTTTTGGCCGACCTCGCCGTCAAAGAGCCTGGGGCCTTTACGAAGCTCGCCGAGGCGGCCCAGGCCGCTCTCGATACCGCACCGGCAAAGGCTGACGCGAAGGCCTAAGCCCCGGCCCTCTCGGAAAGTCACTCTCGAAGGGTCCGACTGGGAGCCCTCTAGTGATGACCATGCAGGACCCGAAAGAAACCGAAGCTGAACTTGTAGCCGCCGTCACCGGCGCCGAAACGCTTGAGGCGTTGGAGCAAGTGCGCGTCGCGGCGATTGGCCGCAAAGGGCGCGTGACCGACCTAATGAAGTCGCTCGGCGCGATGACGCCGGACGAGCGTCGCACCGCTGGGCCGCTGTTGAACGGGCTCAAGGACCGTATCTCCACCGCCATTGATACCCGTCGCGCCGAGCTGGAAGAGGCGGCGTTAGAAGCACGGCTGCAAGAGGAACACATCGATCTCACGTTACCGACGCGGCCCGAAATGGTGGGTTCGGTCCACCCAGTCAGCCAGGTGACCGAGGAAATCATCGCGATTTTCGCCGACATGGGATTCACTTTGGCCGAAGGCCCGGATATCGAAGACGACTTCCACAATTTCACGGCGCTCAACATGCCGCCCGAACACCCGGCCCGCCAGATGCACGACACGTTCTATCTGTCGGGCGAGCAGGACGGCACGCGTAAACTCCTGCGGACCCATACCTCGACGGTTCAGATCCGCGCGATGATGTCGCAACCGCCGCCCCACCGGATCATCGTGCCGGGGCGTACCTATCGCTCCGATTCCGACATCACCCACACGCCGATGTTTCATCAGGTTGAGGGTCTCGTGATCGACCGAACCACGCATATGGGTCACCTCAAGGGTTGCCTGATTGAGTTCGTCCGCGCGTTCTTCGATGTCGACGATCTGCCCTACCGGTTCCGCCCGAGCTATTTTCCGTTCACCGAACCAAGCGCCGAAATGGATATCGGGTGCGCGCGCAGCGACGGCGAGTTGCGTATCGGCGCCGGCGACGAATGGTTGGAAATTCTTGGCTGCGGCATGGTCAATCCGCGGGTCTTGGAGAACTGCGGCATCGATCCAAACGAGTACCAGGGCTTCGCCTTCGGCATGGGTATCGACCGCATCGCGATGCTGAAGTATGGCATTCCCGACTTGCGGGCGTTCTTTGACTCTGATCTTCGTTGGCTGCGCCACTACGGCTTCAGCGCGCTCGATGTACCGACCCTCGCAGGAGGGCTGGCGCGATGAAGTTCACGCTGGGATGGCTTCGCGAGCATTTGGAGACGACCGCCTCCCTCAGTGAGGTGACCGACAAGCTCACCGCACTCGGCCTCGAGGTTGAGCACTTGGTCGACCCGGCTGAACAGCTATCGGCGTTCGTGATTGGCGAAGTCGTGGACTGTACCCAGCATCCGGACGCCGACAAACTCAAGGTGTGCAAGGTCGATACGGGCACCGAGACGGTTCAGGTTGTCTGCGGAGCGCCTAACGCGCGGAACGGGATGAAGGGTGTCTTCGCGCCGCCCGGCACCGTCGTACCCGGTACCGGACTGCACCTCAAAAAGGCAAAAATTCGCGGCGTTGAGAGTAGCGGAATGCTGTGTTCGGAACGCGAACTCGGTCTATCCGACGAGCACGAGGGTATTATCGATCTCGACGCGGACGCCCCGGTGGGCAGGCCGTTTGCGGGGTACGCCGGTCTCGATGATCCGGTGATAGAAATTAAGATCACGCCGAACCGCCAGGACTGCCTCGGCGTCGACGGCATCGCCCGCGACTTGGCGGCAGGCGGTCTCGGCCAGGTGATTTCGCGTCGACCGGAGACAATTTCCGGCTCATACGAAAGCCCGATCGGGGTGGCGCGACGTCTTGACGGCACCGAAGAGGCCTGTCCCCTTTTCGTCGGTCGCTATGTACGCGGGGTGAAGAACGGTCCAAGTCCACGATGGCTGCAAGACCGTCTGAGGGCCATCGGCCTGCGCCCGATTTCGGCGTTGGTCGATATTACAAATTTCATCACCTTCGATCGCGGCCGCCCGCTGCACGTGTTCGACGCCGAAACGATTGCCGGTGGTATTCACGTCCGACTGTCGCGCGCGGGCGAGACGCTTCTTGCGCTTGACGGGCGAGAATACGAACTGGACGACTACGTTACGGTGATTGCCGACGACGACGGCGTGCTGGCGATGGGCGGGATCATCGGCGGGGAATCGACGGGGTGTACCGAAGAAACCCAAAACGTCTTTATCGAAGCGGCGTTGTTCGATCCCATTCGCACCGCGATGAGCGGTCGCAAGCACAACCTCATTAGCGACGCGCGGTATCGGTTCGAGCGGGGTGTTGACCCCGATGCGGTGTTCGCGGGCATGGATCTCGCGACGCAGTTGGTGCTTGAGCTTTGCGGCGGCGAAGCCAGCGAACTCGTCGTCGCTGGCGCTGTGCCCGAGTGGCAACGACAAATCGAACTCCGCCCCGCGCGCATCCATCAGCTCGTCGGGCTCGATGTCCCGGAAGATAAGTGCCTCAAGGCGCTTGCCGCACTTGGCTTTGGCGCGGCGCCGCACAGTGGCGGCGTAAGGGTCAATATTCCGTCTTGGCGCCAAGACATCGACGGTGAGGCCGACTTGGTGGAAGAAGTCGCCCGCATCGTGGGGTATGACAAGATTCCCACCGTGCCACTCGAAAAGGACCGTGCGGTCACCCTGCCGGCATTGACCGCGGTGCAGCGCCATCGGGTAGCGGCACGCCGTACGCTCGCCAGTCGTGGGCTGCAGGAATGTGTGACCTGGTCGTTCATGCCGCAACGGTTCGCGGTGCCGTTCGGTGGTGGCGACCCGGCGCTCGGTCTGCTCAATCCCATTAGCGCGGACCTGGACACGATGCGCCCGAGTATTTTGCCCAATCTCATCACCGCGGCAGCCCGGAATGTCGACCGGGGCATTTCCGATCTTGCCTTGTTCGAGGTTGGACCGCAGTTCCAAGACGATACGCCGGAGGGTCAGTCGACGGTCGCCGCCGGGATCCGGCTTGGGCACGCCGTGCCGCGCAATTGGAACACGCCGGCGCGGGCCGCTGACCCCTTCGACGCGAAGGCTGACGCGTTGGCCGTCTTAAGCGAAATCGGCGTGCCGGTCGATAAGCTCCGCGTCGTTCCCGATGCGGCGCCTTGGTATCACCCCGGCCGGTCGGGCACCCTTAGGCTCGGGCCCAAAACGATTCTTGCGGCGTTCGGCGAGATCCATCCCCGCGTGCTCACATTGTTGGACTGCGAGGGCCCCTGCGTGGGGTTCGAAATCCATCTCGACGCCGTGCCGCAGCCCAAGCGCGAGAAGTCGACCAATCGTGGCGCGCTCGATGTCCATGCGCTGCAACCGGTGGATCGCGACTTTGCCTTCGTCGTTGCCGAGACCGTGCCGGCCGCAGACGTGGTCGGTGCGGCGATCGGCGCCAACAAGAAACTCGTTGCTGATGCCGCGGTCTTCGACGTATTTTCAGGTGCGTCCCTCGGCGACGGCATGAAATCAATTGCGGTGCGAGTGAGGTTACAGCCGACGGATCAAACGCTGACCGAAGCAGAAATCGAATCGGTCGCAAGTCAGATCATCGAGGCCGTCACGAAGGCGACCGGGGCGACGCTCCGCAGCGCATGATATTTCTTCGCAGCAACGCTCGATGACAGACCTCGCGCATATCCGTAATTTTGCGATTATCGCGCACATCGATCACGGCAAGTCGACATTGGCGGATCGCCTAATTGAGCGTTGTGGCGGTATCGATGCGCGGGAGATGAAGGCGCAGATCCTCGATTCGATGGATATCGAGCGAGAGCGTGGCATCACGATCAAGGCCCAGACGGTTTGCCTCAAATACACCGCGAGCGACGGGGTGACCTATGAGCTAAACCTGATGGACACGCCTGGACATGTCGACTTCGCCTACGAAGTGAGCCGCAGCCTGTCGGCCTGCGAGGGGTCGGTCCTATTGGTCGATGCCAGCCAAGGGGTTGAGGCGCAGACATTGGCGAATGTTTATCAGGCTCTTGATGTCGACCACGAGATCATCGTCGCGCTTAATAAGATCGATCTCCCCGCCGCCGAACCCCAGCGGATCAAACAACAGATCGAAGATGTTATCGGCCTCGATGCAAGCGACGCGATCGAGGTGTCGGCCAAGACGGGCCACGGCATCGACGACGTTCTCGAAGCGCTTGTCACCCGACTAAAGCCGCCGCAAGGCGATCAGGCCGCGTCGTTGAAGGCGCTCTTGGTCGACTCCTGGTACGACCCCTACCTAGGGGTCGTCATTTTGGTACGCGTTTACGACGGGCACCTCAAGAAGGGTATGCGCGTGCGCATGATGGCCACTGGGTCCGAGCATACCGTCGAACGGGTCGGGTACTTCGGACCCAAGGCGGTCATGGTCGATGATCTCGGGCCGGGTGAAATCGGCTTTATCACCGCTGGGATCAAAGAGGTTGCCGAAACCAACGTCGGTGACACACTGACGGAGACCCGGCGACCCGCGGAGACGCCGCTCGCCGGGTTCAAACCGAGCGTACCTGTCGTTTTTTGTGGCTTGTTCCCGGTCTCGGCCAATGATTTCCCCGAGTTGCGCGAGAGCCTTGCCCGCCTTCGCCTCAACGATTCATCGTTTCAGTTCGAACAAGAATCCTCGCCTGCATTGGGATTCGGCTTCCGCTGCGGTTTTCTCGGCTTACTGCATCTCGAAATCATCCAAGAGCGGCTCGAGCGCGAATTTGACCTCGATCTCATCACGACAGCGCCAAGCGTCGTCTATAAGGCGCATCTGACGGATGGCAGGACCTTAGAAATCCACAATCCGGTCGATTGGCCGGATCCCTCGCGCATTGATCGGGTCGAAGAGCCTTGGATCAAAGC
>CALJDF010000223.1 GCA_938023835.1 uncultured Alphaproteobacteria bacterium | reverse complement strand
AGGGCATCTCCTGGCCCACGACAAGGGCAGGGTGGGCGCACGCTACATTCTCGGTGGGACCGACATGACGCTGGGCGCAATCCTCGACCTTGTCGCGGCCGAAACCGGAAAACCCGCGCCGCGGATCAAACTGCCGCATGGCCTCGTCATGCCGATTGCGGCGATCAGCGAAACCCTGGCGCAGCTCACCGGCAAGGAACCTTTCGCGACCCGCGATGGCGTGCGCATTGCCCGCAAACACATGTACTTTTCATCGGCCAAAGCCGAACGCGATTTGGGTTACTCTGCGCGCCCCGCCGTCGAGGCCATCAAAGATGCCGTCGCGTGGTTCCGCGCCAACGGCTACCTCGACTAGCCCGGCGCGTCCGGGCCACCGATATGGGAAACGATACCGCGCAAGGCGGCAAAGGCCCGGCGGCTCGCCGATGCTAACGACAACAGCGCGGTAAGGGTCGCGGGGTCGCGCGCAAGGCCGCGCAGAATCGGTCCCACGCGTGTTTCCCCTGGGAATCGATCGCCGTCGCGGCGTAGGCCGTCAAACGGTGTGCGGCCGTATCGGCAATCGCCCGCACCATGATGAACGGGAGATCTGCCGCCGCCGCGCCACGCGCCACGCCCGCGCTTTCCATATCGACCGCCACCGCACCGGTTCGAACAAATGCCGCGGCCTTTTCGTGTGGCGTCGACATCACCGCGTTTGCATTCAATATCGGACCCTGGTGCGTTCGGGCGATCGCCCACCGCGTGCGCACCTGTTCGGCCCATCGCGCATCGCCGGTCCATGAGTCCTCACCGGTCGTCACCGTCGCGCTCACCACCACATCGCCGGCCCGCAACGCCGGATCAAGACCGCCGGCGAGGCCGAAACTCACCAGTGCCTGCGCGCCGCGCGCGATCAAATCCTGCGCACAAGATTCGGCACGCGCGGGGTGCGCCCCGGTTACCGCACACAGCACGTCCCCGCCGAGACGTTCGACGATGTGGCGTTCGCCCGCGAGACCACAGACGAACCCGACCCGCATCACATCCCGTAGCGGACGCGGCGCTCGTTGCTGCGTTGCAGGTTGCGGTACCGCGCCACCGCCATCAGCGGGAAATACGCGGCATAGCCGTGATACTTCAAATAGAAGACGCGCGGAAATCCAACGCCGGTGTACAGGTCTTCATCCCATCGCGCGCCGGTCCGTGGTGCGGCCTCAAGAAAGGCGATGCCACGCCGTACCGCTTCGCTGTCGGCGTCACCGGCGGCCATCAAACCCAACACCGCCCAGGCGGTTTGCGAAGGCGTGCTGCGGCACGGTTTGTCGCGTTGGGCGTCCTCGTAGCCGGCAAGGTCCTCGCCCCATCCACCATCCGCGTTTTGCCGCTTTTCCAGCCAAGCCACCGCGCGCCTGATCGGCGTGCTGGCGGCGTCTTGGCCTGCTGCATTCAGCGCGCACAACACCGACCACGTGCCGTAAACATAGTTCGCCCCCCAACGCCCGAACCACGACCCGTCGTCTTCCTGCTCGGCCAACAGAAAGGCCACGCCGCGCGCCACCGCCGGATGCGACGGTTCGAATCCCAATTGGCCCAACATGCTGACGCACCGGGCCGTCACATCGGCGGTCGGCGGGTCCAGCAATGCGCCATGGTCGGCAAACGGAATGTTGTTCAAATAGGTATGGGTGTTGTCGGCATCGAAGGCGCCCCAGCCGCCGTTCTTGGATTGCATCCCGATAATCCAATTAGCGGCCCGATCGAGTACGTCTTTGAACCGGGCAGGGTCGGCCCTGTGCAACGCCATGGCCACCACCGCGGTGTCGTCGACATCGGGGTAATGATCGTTCTCGTATTGAAAGGCCCAACCACCCGGCGGCAAGCCGGGTCGGCGCGCGGTCCAATCGCCATGGTCGCGCACTTCGCGTTGCTGCAACCACTCGCCGCACGCCGTCATGCGCGCCCCGTCGGGCGCTTCGCCCGCTTCCAACATGGCATGCGCAGCAAGCCCGGTATCCCACACCGGCGACAGGCAGGGTTGGCAATAGGCGCGGTCCTCGCCGACCACCAATAATTTGCGCACTGCTGCCAACGCGGTTTGATAGTCGGCATGGTCGCGTGCGTAGCCCATCGCGTCGTAGGCCATCACGACGTTGGCCATGGCCGGAAAAATCGCCCCTAATCCGTCTTCGCCGTTCAAGCGCGGCTTAATGAAATGTTCCGCCCGCTTGATTGCGCGGGTCCGCATGGTGCGCGAGAACAACGGTTTGCACCGGCGCAGTACCGCATCCAAAAAAATGAACAACGACCCCAATCCGCGGCCCGTCGGGTTGGCAATATAGTCCGTCACCTGATCGGGCGGTGTTGCGAACAGCTCCCCAATATTCACGCCGCGCGGATTGCGGGCCCTGGGTTTGAGCGAGGCCAAAACCAACAACGGCACGATCACCGTGCGCGACCAATACGAGACCTTCTCCAAATGAATCGGAAACCAGCGCGGCAGCAGCATGATTTCGACCGGCATCGTGGGTACCGCGCGCCACGGTGCCTGACCGAACAAGGCGAGCGTAAAGCGGGTGAACACATTGCTGCGCTCGGCCCCGCCGTGTCCAAGAACCCAATCGCGCGCCTGCGCCATATGCGGTGTGTCCGGTGGATCGCCGATCAGCTTGAGCGCGAAATAGCACTTCACCGTTGCCGATATGTCCGACGCGCCCTCGGCGAACAGCGGCCAACCGCCGTCGGCATTCTGGCCGGCGCGCAGATAGCCCCCGATCTTCGCTTCGAGGGCGTCTTCGGGCGTGCCGATAAAATGGTTCAGCAGGACGTACTCAGCCGGAATGGTCGCGTCGGCCTCGAGCTCGAACACCCAATGCCCGTCGGGTCGTTGCACACCACCCAGCGTGTCGCGCATGGTCGCGACCAGCGCATCGAGCCGCGCCGTATCGGGAAACGTCGTATCGACCGCCGTCATGTGTTGATCACTCGGTCCCTGGTGTGGTCGTAACGCTAAAGGAAACAGTCAGGCCCGGGCAACAACGCGTTCATGCGGTCATGGCCGCGATGGCGGCGCGATGGCCACTGACGATTGCGCCTTCGATCGTCGCCGGCAGCCCGGTATCGGTCCAATCGCCCGCGAGAAACACGCCGGGCCACCGCGTTCGCGCGCCCGGCCGCCGCTCGACCTGTTCGGGCGATTGCAGGAACGTCGCGCGCTTTTCCTTGATCACCCGGATGGCCGGGCGTTTTGCTGGGTCCAGCCTGAGGGCCCGCGCAACATCGCGCCACAGTACCGTAGCGATGTCTTCGGCCGATTGTTCCGCCAGCTGATCGGCCGCGCTCACGGTTACGCTGACGATATCGTCGCGATGAAAGATCCACTGCGCCGTACCGCCGATCAACCCGGTCAAGGGCGCGTCCCACGGCCACGCGATCGACTCATCGAACCGCATGTGGGCATTGACGATCGCGGTCGCACCTTGCGGCACGTCGAGCCCCGGTAGCAACCGCGCGGCCTGGCCGGGCGGCGTGGCCACAACGACACGATCGCCCGCAGCGAGCGGCACGCGTTCGGTGTCGAACTGCAACGCCTTTGGCGCATCGGCCTGCCAGTCGAGACCTCGCAGCGCCGCGCCGATGCGCACGGTCCCGCAGTGTGCCGCAATGAACGAAAGCGCGGGATCGACAAAGCTCTCCGATAACCCTTGCGCCGCAACCAGCGGCCGGCAATGCGCCGCACCGCGCCCAAAGGTGCGCAACAAAACCGGGCGTAACAGCGCGGCTGCGCTGATGCCGGGGTCGCAGTTCAACGCCGCCACTGCGAGGGGTTCCCAAAACCGCGCGTACAAGGCGCCGTCGCGGTCCAGCACGTCGTTAACCGTGTCGGTGGCGCGTGCTCTCAAGAACCCAAGGCCCGAGAGATAGTCGGCCAAACGCGTGCCCGGCACGCGGCGCGACGGCACCAACAGCCACCAGGGCAGGGGGCTCGCGCCGGGCCGCACCACCCAGCGTTCGTCCGCCGCGAGATCGACAAAGGGAAACGCCGCCGCCGCCGGTCCGGTGAGCGTGCCACCCGCCCCAATCATGTCGAGATAGGCAAGCGCCGCCCCATTGCCGCTCATCAACAAATGATTGCCGTTGTCGATGCGTCGCCCCAACATCTCGTCGAAATACGATCGGCAGCGCCCGCCCGCCTGCGGCGCCGCTTCGTAAAGCGTTACGGCCCGACCCGCCTTGCACAGCGCCACGGCGCACGACAAGCCCGCCAACCCGGCGCCGATCACATGGACCTGCGCCATCAAAAAATCCCGTGGCGCAAAGCGATCCACGCTTTGGTCGGCTTTGACAACCGAAACGGCGCGGTTGGGTCGTCCCACCCCCGCGCTTCCAACCCATCAAGGATGCGCCGGTACACCGCCATCATCACCCGGCACGGCTTCAAGCGCCGCCGATCGCCTTGCGCGATCAACGCGGCGCTCTCCGCAAAACGCTGCAGTGCGTGTTGCGCAAGCTCGGCGCACACCGCACCGATGTTGGGGTGCGCCAAGACCGTGGCGGGGTCGTCGGACTCGATGCCGTGCGCGATCAGACGTTCGCGCGGCAGATACAACCGGCGCAACTGCATGTCCTCGCCGAGGTCGCGCAAGATATTGGTGTATTGCAAGGCCTCGCCCAATGCCGTGGCCAACGCCTCGGCGTTGTCACCCGCACCGCCGAAGATCGGCAACGACAAGCGCCCGACCGCGCCGGCCACGCGATCGCAGTATCGGTGAAGGTCGGCTTCCGACGGCGCGCGCATGGTGCCGCTCAGGTCCATCGCCATCCCGTCGATCACGTCGAGAAACGCCGACTTGGGCAAATCGTAGTGCCGCAGAGCGTCCGTCAGTGCCCAACCCGTCGGCCGGCTTGGCGCGCCGTCATAGACTGCGTCGATTTCTGCGCGCCACGCCGTGAGTGCCTGTTCTTTCGCGTCCCGGTCACCGGGTTCGTCGACCACATCGTCAACCTCGCGGCAAAACGCATACAACGCATACATTGCTTCGCGCTGATCGGGCGGCAGCACCTTCATGCTCCATCGAAAGGACGTGCCCGATTGATCGACGATCTGCCGAACATGGGTCAACGCCTTAGCTTGTTCGGTGTCGGTCATGACCGTTCCGCCGTCTGTCGGCGATGGCGTCCCGTCAATGCGCGGCGGACCAGCGCCCCAAGTGCACCGGCCCCGCCATGCACGACGAACGCGACCCGGCTATGGGCCACCTTCGCAGCAATCGGGTCCTGTACGCGCAAGGCCGCCGCCAGATCGCGCGCGAGCGCCAAGATCGCCGCCGACTCGAGCGCCAGCCGACCGCTGCGCAACACCAGGGGCAGGGGGCGAGCTTGGTCGAGTAGCGCATCCACGCCGTCGAGGCATCGATCCAACACCCGCCGCAACCGCGCATCGCTCGCCGACGCATCGAGCGCACGCACCTCAAGCCCCTTCGCCGCCAGCCAGTCTTGTGGCAGGTACACGCGGTCGAGCGTGCGGTAGTCGTCCTTGGCGTCTTGCAGGTGATTGATGATTTGCAACGCACTGCAAAGTGGATCGGACGCCGCGTACCCCGCCGCATCCTCGCCGTGCAGGTCCAAGAGAAAACGCCCCACCGGATCGGCCGACCGCGCGC
>CALJDF010000222.1 GCA_938023835.1 uncultured Alphaproteobacteria bacterium | reverse complement strand
GCTCGACGACGATCACCGTATCTACGGTTGGACACTTCTCCAGCGCTTTGTCGGTATTGGCTTTAAGCGGAATCGGTTTGCCGCTGCGCACGCCTTCATCGGCGGTGATGACACAGGTCGAATCGCAATCGTGGATTCGTCCGGCCAGCGAGTCGGGCGAAAATCCGCCGAACACTACCGAGTGAATCGCGCCGATCCGGGTGCAGGCCAACATCGCGTAGGCGGCCTCCGGGATCATCGGCATGTAGATCGTCACACGGTCACCCTTTTTGACGCCGCGCGATTTCAAGACGTTGGCAAACCGGCAGACCTCTTCGTGCAGTTCGCGGTAGGTGATCGATTTTGAAACGGTGGGGTCGTCGCCTTCCCAGATGATCGCGACTTGATCGCCGCGTTTCTCAAGGTGCCGGTCGACGCAATTGGTCGAGACGTTGAGTTGGCCGCCCTCGTACCACTTGATCGAGACCGGTGAGTCGAACGACGTGTTTTTCACGCGTTGCCAAGGTTTGATCCAGTCGAGACGCTTGGCTTCATCTCCCCAAAAGCCCTCGGGATCGTTGACCGATCTCCGGTACATCTCTTCGTAGCGCGTCGCGTCGCACCACGCGCGCGTCTTCCATGCCTCAGGCACAGGATGAAGGTGAACCTCGCTCATGCTGGTCTCCCGATTTGCCGTTATCCGGTCAATGGTGGGGCGGAATTATCAGGGTGTCATTGCGTCAGCACAAGAAGCCGGGCCGGGTAGGCGCGGCGAGGCGTGCTCTATATGTTCACGCCCATGCTGCTAGCCCATTGCACCTGGCCCGATGTCGAGCGTTATCTCGAGCGCAGCACCGGCGTGTTGATCCCGGTAGGGTCGATCGAACAGCACGGGCCGACG
Source organism: uncultured Alphaproteobacteria bacterium (assembly GCA_938023835.1). Taxonomy (GTDB): domain Bacteria; phylum Pseudomonadota; class Alphaproteobacteria; order SHVP01; family SHVP01; genus CALJDF01. The sequence goes on along the minus strand of CALJDF010000222.1, from coordinate 26,298 downwards.
GCCCTGATCGGCACGGACGCGATCTGTGCGGAATCGATTGCCGAAGCGGTCGGGGTGGCGTTGGATGCGATGGTCGCCCCGCCGATCCCCGTCGGCCTAGCCGAACACCACATGGCGTTCGCCGGTTCTATGACCTTGCGCAAAGAGACGTTTGTTGCGGTCATCGAGGACTACACGTCATCGCTCTACCGACACGGCTTTCGTCGGTTCTATTTCGTCAACGGGCATGGGGGCAATATCGGCACGTTGAACGCGACCCTGAAAGACATGAATGGCAACAAGACGGCCCCGCAGGCGGCCTACACATTCGTCAATTGGTGGGCCGGGCCGCGCACCAAGAAATTGCGCGCGGCGTGGTACGGCGAGGGAGAGGGGCTTCATGCCACGCCGAGCGAGATTGCGGTCACCCAGCGGGTCAATCCGACGGCGACGAAACCGGCCCGGCGCCTCGAGCCCGCCTCGACCGCAAAAACGATCGGGACCGCGGATACCTATCGTGCGACCTATCCGGATGGTCGCATGGGATCCGATCCCGCCCTTGCCACACCGGAGGCCGGCCGCGCCCTGATCGCCTCGGCGGTCGAGGACATCGCGGAACACTATCGTGAGTTCGTCGCGCGTTAGCCGACCGGGTCGGGCGGCGGCGCGATCCGCACGGTCCCGTTTTCAACGACAATAGGGATCGGCGTCAGGGGTTTGCCGAGGCACGGGCCGTGGATGCACACGCCGTCGTCGATCCGGAATTTTGCGCCATGGGTGGTGCAATGAATGTAGCGCCGCTCGTAGTCGAGGAATTCACCTGGGGTCCAATCCATCGGCGCCCAAGCGTGCGGACAGACATTGGCGTAGGCCACCAACCCGTCGGCGTCAGCCGGTCCCTGGGGGCCGTCGGCGGGCGGGCGCATGACGAACATCTCGAATGAACTGGCGCCCGACCCGAACGAAAAAACACGGCTGGTGCCCACCGCGATGTCGCGCGCTTGGCAAAGATCGACACATCCCTCCGGTGCGCCGGGGAACAGCCGGTAGTCGAACGGCGCGTTCAGGACTTAACGCCGCCCATTTTGCAGATCAGTTTCCAGGCCTTGGCATCGACTTTCTGTACCGAAAGTCGTGACAGACGGACCAATTCCATATCGGCGAGCTTGGGCTCTTCTTTGACTTGTTTCAGCGTGACGGGCGTTTTCATCGCTTGTTCGGTTTTCACGTCAACCATCACAAAGCGGCCGCTTTCGTCGGTGAAATCGGGATAGGCCTCCTTCGCGACGCTAACGATACCGACAATCTGCCGTTCACCACCGGAGTGATAGAAAAAGCACTTGTCGCCCTTCTTCATGGCATTGAGATTAGCGCGCGCGGTGAAGTTGCGAACGCCGTCCCAGTGCTCGACGTCCTTCTTTACTTGATCGTCCCAAGACCAGGTCTCGGGCTCGCTCTTGATCAACCAATAGGCCATCTAGTTCTCCGGTTTGTCGGCGCCGGACATCCACTGCCAACGCCGGACCGTGATCTGTTCAAATAGTCCGGCACGCGCGTAGGGGTCGCCCTCGATGAACGCGCGGGCGGCGGCAGCCGAATCAGCCTCATACACGATCAAGCTGCCGCATTGCGCATCGCCGGACTCGGTCATCATCGGGCCGGCGGCACGCACAGCACTACCGGCCTTCTGAAAATGCGCGCGGTGTTCGTCGAGTTTTTCTTTGCGGATCGCCCCACTGTCGAGACGATCCATGCAGAAGATGGCAAAGAGCGCCAATGCCTAGCCCTTGGGTGCCCAGGCGCCGACCAACGGTTTGAACTCCCGGATCACAACGCTGTCCCACACCCCGGCGGCATGAAAGGGATCGTTCTCGACCATCGCTTTTGCGGCATCGGCATCGGCGGCCTCAACAACCAGAAAGCTTGCTTCGCGGTCTTGGCCGGCCATCGGCGGGCAGGGGCCGGCGAGCATCAGCTTGTCCATGAACTTGCCGATGTGGCCCATGTGGGCCTCGTGGTTTTCCTTGCGCAGACGGGTGCCGTCGGCGCTGTCGGCGCAATAGATTGCGTAGTAGGCCATTTTCGGTCCTCCCAGAGTTTGGATGGCTCAATGTAGCGGAAGTGGGCGTGCAACGGCCAGCAGGGGCCCGCCGCCCAAGGAACTGGTTAGCCGGTTTCGGCGCGAAACGGCCTATTCAGCAACGCTTCGATTGCGGTATCGATATCAATTCCTTGGTTGATCACGGCATCGACCGCGCCGCAAATCGGCAGATCGATCTTTTTCTCCTGCGCGATCGCCATGGTGGCGGCAGCGGTATAGGCGCCTTCGGCAACCGACTTGCGGGCGCCCAAGAATTCCTTGGCCGCTTCACCCCGCGCCAGCGCCAGACCCAACGTGTGGTTGCGGGATTTCGAGGAGCCGCAGGTGAGGACAAGATCGCCGAGGCCACTCAATCCCATCAAGGTGATGCCGTTCCCGCCCAGGGCTTCCCCGAACCGCAACATCTCGGCCAATCCACGCGTAATCACGGCGGCTTTGGCATTTTCACCCAACGCGCGACCTGCAACGATCCCCGCGGCAATGGCCAAGACATTCTTGAGCGCGCCACCGATCTGCGCGCCGATCACGTCGTTCGATAGGTAGGGACGAAACGTCGGGCTACCCAAGCTCTCTGCCAAGTCGGTCCCGACGCCGTCGTCGGCGCAGGCCAAGGTCACCCCGGTCGGTAGACCACGGGCAACCTCATCGGCGAACGTCGGCCCCGACAACACGGCCGGCAGCGCTTGCGGCACGGTCTCATGTAGGACCTGGCTAAGGAGCGCGTTGGTCTCCAGTTCAATCCCTTTCGCGCACAGCACAACGGGTAAGCCATCGCGAATGTGCGGCGCGGCGCTGGCCGCAACCGATCGCGCGTGTTGCGTAGGCGCGACGAACAGAAGGGCTTCTGCATCGCATGCTTCGGCCAAGTCGTTGGTGGCACGAACGTGCGGGTTAATGTCGACATCGGGCAGAAAGGTCGGATTGCGATGCTCGGTGTTGACGGCGTTGACGACATCTTCTTCGCGCGCCCACAACACACACGCCTTGCCGTTTGCGGCAACCACGTTGGCCAGTGCCGTACCCCAGGCGCCCGCACCGATGACGCCAAATTTGCGAACCGCCATGGCTTAAGCCGCCACGGCAAGATTGAAGGCGATGGAGATGCGGTCGCCGCTCCCGTGATAGGGCCGCACGCCGTGCGACAGCCAGGAGGGGAACATCAACATGACGCCGGGTCGGGGGCTCAGCAGTTCCGTCGCGCCGACCGAATTCCCCCCGGGGCCGTGAAAGCAAAGCGTCGGGGCATACATCGACGGGCCCGCGCCTCTCGGATCCATGATGACGAACTCGCCGCCCAAGGATTTGTCCTCTGCGCAACCCCCGTCATCGACGTAATAGACCCCCGACCAAAAGCATCCGGGGTGGACATGAAACTCGTTGCTATGGCCCTCACGATTGATGTTGGCCCAGGCGTTTACTTGCCACTCGATATCGGCGGGTCGGCCGCTGCGACTGGCGGTCATACGGTCGGCCAAAAGCCGAGCGCTTTCGATAATCTGCGCGGCACCCGTCCCGCCCCATTCGGGCAAGTTTCTGTCCGAGTGCCAGCCGCCGATGTTGCTGTCGTAGGTGTCCCGCGGCGCCTCTTTCTTCTCGCGCGCCAAGATCATCTTCTTGAGTTTCTTGTTGAGCTTGTCGGCGTCGGGCAGCATGGCCATCGCGATGGGTGTGGGGAAAGCGTTGCGCACTTCGACCCGTTCGGGCATTTGCTCTTCGCTCAACATAAGACTCTCCTTATCGGTTCCGGCCCCGTGCCTAGCCTAAGCCTTCGCACCGGCCGCCGCAGCCGCCGCATCGAGCGGCCACCGCGCGCGGGGCGGGGCGGTGAAATCATCGGATAACCCGAGGCGCAAACGCTCCACACCGGCCCAGGCGATCATCACGGCGTTATCGGTGCATAGCCGGACCGGTGGGACGACCAGCGCGAACCCTTGTGCCGCTGTTACCGTCGCCAGCCGCGAGCGCAAGGCTTGGTTGGCGGCGACGCCGCCGGCCACGACAAAGGTGTGGGGTCCCGGGTGCCGTAGTGCGAATTGCGTCATTGCGCGCGCGGCGCGATCCGCAAGAACATCGCCGACGGCGGCTTGGAAAGACGCCGCCATATCGGCCCGGCCTGCCTCGCTGAGGAGGCCGGCGTCGCGCACCGCATGGAGCACCGCGGTCTTCAGTCCTGAAAACGAAAAATTGCACGTGTCGGTGCCGGCCAAGGGCCGTGGCAGGGCGACGGCCGCAGGGTTGCCACGCGCAGCAGCCGCTTCGACGGCGGGCCCCCCGGGAAACCCGAGGCCCAAGAGCTTCGCGGTCTTGTCAAAGGCTTCGCCCACCGCGTCGTCGATCGTGGTGCCGATACGCCGGTAGGCGCCGACGCCGGTTACTTCGAGCAATTGACAGTGGCCACCGGAAATCAACAACAGCAAATACGGAAACCCAACTTGATCGGTCAGGCGCGCGGTCAGGGCGTGGCCTTCGAGATGGTTGACGGCGACAAACGGCTTTTTGCGGGCCAGCGCGATGGCTTTGCCGGTCATCAGGCCCACCATCACGCCGCCGATGAGGCCGGGGCCGGCGGTCGCGGCGATGCCGCTCAAATCAGCGTAGTCCAGGCCCGCATCCGACATCGCCCGGGTGATGATGGCATCGAGATGTTCGACATGCGCCCGTGCCGCAATCTCGGGCACTACGCCCCCGTAAGGCCGGTGGTCGTCAAGCTGCGATAGCACGATGTCCGACAAAATTGTCCCGTCGGCGTCCACGACTGCCGCCGCGGTTTCATCGCAACTTGTTTCAATTCCGAGAACGGGCACAGTTGGTCGATTTCCCTACAAAGAGCGGCTCAGTTGCTCTACACCCGTGTTCGTGACGCGGCAAGATGCCTCACCTCTACGGATCGGAACACGCGGGTCGCCCCTGGCACTTGTTCAGGCGAACGATGTCCGTGTTCGTCTGCTTGCGCGCTTTCCCGAGCTTGCCGAACGCGGCGTGGCGATTGAGATCATCAAGACCAGCGGCGACCGGATCCAGGATCGCAATCTTTCCGAGATCGGCGGCAAGGGCCTTTTTACAAAAGAGATCGAAGAGGCCCTTTTCGAACGGCATATCGATCTCGCCGTTCATTCGATGAAAGACATGCCGACGGTTCTCCCGCCCGGGCTCAGCTTGGCGGCAGTGTTGCCGCGTGAAGATGCTCGCGACGTTCTAATCTCGGCCACAGCAACGACGCTCGCAGCGCTCCCGCAGGGCACCGTCGTTGGTACGTCGTCTTTGCGACGCCGGGCGCAGCTGCTTCATCGCCGCCCCGATCTGCGCATCGTCGATTTTCGCGGCAACGTCGATACCCGGCTGGGCAAACTTCGCGACGGCGTTGCCGAAGCGACAATCCTCGCGCGCGCGGGCCTGAACCGCCTCGGGCGCGACGACGTTGCGGGCGCACTCCTTGCACCGGAAGACTTTTTGCCGGCCGTTGCGCAAGGGATCGTCACCATCGAATGTCGCGACGACGATCGCGACACCCGCGCGATGGTTGCCGCCCTTGGCGATGTCGACACGCAATGCTGTGCCGACGCCGAACGGGCGCTTCTTCTCGTGCTGGACGGCTCGTGCCGGACGCCGATCGCGGGGTATGCCGTGCATGAAAAAGACGGTCTGTGGCTGCGAGGTTTGGTCGTTGCACCCGATGGGAGCAAAGCGATCGCCGGCGAACGCCGTGGGCCAACGTCTGACGCAGAGGCTCTCGGGTCGGATCTCGGGCGCGAACTCCTGAGCAACGCGGACGACATCTTGGCGGCGTTGCAGTGAGACTGCTGATCACCCGACCCCAACCTGATGCCGATAAACTCGCTGCGGAGTTGGCGGCGCGCGGGCATACGTGCGTCATTTCTCCGGTGCTGGAGATTTTGCCGCATGACGCCGAGGTTGGTTTCGACGGCGTCCAGGCCCTCCTTCTGACCAGTCGCAACGGGGTGCGCGCGCTGTGCACCGCAACCGACCGGCGCGATATTCCGGTACTCGCCGTCGGCCGGGGCACGGCCAACGAAGCTGAGGGCGCCGGCTTCAAGACATTGGCTGCGTCGGGCGACGTCGCCGCATTGGGGGCGCTGGTGCGCGAAACCTTGCGTCCCGACGCCGGCACCCTCCTGTGGATAACTGGGAAGAACGTGCGTGGTGACTTGCGTGCGGATTTGCGTGCCGCCGGATACAGTGTCGTCCGCCATGTTCTGTATGAGGCGCGTCCGGTGCGGGCGCTGCCTGAACCCGGCGCGGCAGCGTTGCAACGCCAGCAAATCGACGGCGCGCTGTTTTTCTCTCCCCGCACGGCGCAATCGTTTGTTAGGATTCTGACCATGGCGGGCTTGGAAAGCGCGACACGATCGGTAACAGCTTTTTGCCTAAGCCCGGCCGTCGCCGCGGCGCTCGCCGGTGCCCCTTGGGGGGCTATCGAGGTCGCCGCGCAGACCGACCGGGCAGCACTGCTCGACTTGGTCGACCAGAAGGACGCAATGACAAGAAACGCCCAATGACGCAGACACCCCGTCAAATGCGCGCGCGGGCCAGGCTGGAGGCCGAGTCGGCGCAGGCTCAAGTCGAGCCGCCGCCAAACCGACGCCGCGCGCCCCGTCGACCATCGCGTCCGCCAGGCCTGTCGCGTTCGGCGCTGTTGGCCGGCATGATTGTTGTTTTTGTCCTCGGCCTATTTGCCGCCCCTTTCGCCCAATACTATTTAGGACCGAGATTGGCGGAGCTGTCAGGGATTGCAGACCTTGCCGCGGGTCGGGGCGATGTCGCAGATTTTTCGCGCCTCCGGGTCATCGAGCAGCGGACCGAGCAACTCAGCAACGAAATCGACTCGGTGGCCCGTGCCGAGCGCGGCACGGATCCGCGCGTCGTCGCACTCGAAAACGAACTCGCTTTGCTGCGCGACGATATCAAGGGCCTCAGCGCGCTGACCGAGCGAACCACGTCGCTGGAAAACAGCACGGCAGACCTTGCGGCATTGGACGCCCGCCTAGAATCGCTGGAGACGCAGCAAGCGCGCCGACCGGACGGTGAGATCACGGCCATCTCGGATCGCCTAACCAGCGTTGATGAAACGCTTGCCGCGGTGCGCGCAGAGAGCGCCCAACTTGCAGAAACCGTCGACACGCTCCAGGCCAAGCTTGCGCAAGACCTTAAGAACGCTATTGCGCTGCTCGAGAACCGCCTCGCGGCCGTTGAGCAGGCGCGTGGGCAGGAGATAGCGCTCGAAGGAACCGTCGAAGCCTTGGGGTCGCGGACCACCGCATTGGAGGCGGCACTCGACCGATCGGTGGGTCGTTCGGCTCTGGTCGTGTCGCTCAGTAGTTTGCGCTCGGCCGCCCAAAGCGGCCGCCCCTTCGCCACCGAACTGCAAACCGTCCGCGCGCTGTCGGTGAGCCTGGATGCGCCACAACTCAATGAGCCGCTCAATCGTTTGTCCGGCGTCGCAGAGACCGGATTGCCGACCCTGGTCGGTCTCCAGCGAGCCTTCACGACGCTCGCCGGTCGAGCCTCACGCGGGCCCCGGTCTGATGACGATACCTGGGTTGATCACACGGTGAGCCGGGTAACGTCTCTGGTGACGATCCGGCGAACCGGCGACATCACAGGCAGCTCTGCCGAGGCGATTGTCGCCCGAGCGGAGGGCCTGTTGCAGAGCGGCGACCTTGATGGTGCGGTTGCCGAGGTTGGCAACCTTGCAGGCCAATCGGTTGAGGTCGATGGCTGGCTTGCGCGGGCGCGCCTGCGGCTTAATGCCGAGCAGGCTCTCGATGACCTGAGCGCGGTGGTCTTGGCAATCGGCGGGGCGGGGTAAGCCATGGCGCGCGCCGTCGTTGCGTTTGTATTCCTCATCGTCGTTGGCGGTCTGGCCGCGTGGCTCGCCGATCAACCGGGACAACTCGGCTTGGACTGGCGCGGGTATCGGATTGAAATGCCGATCGGGCTTGGCGTTGGCGCCGCGGTTATCCTGATGGCGGCAACGGCAATCCTTTATCAGGTTTGGCGCTGGGTCCGTCAGGGTCCCGTCGAACTGGCCCATGCCCGAGCGCGGCGCCGACGGGATCGCGGCCAGCTTGCCCTAACGCGTGGCATGGTTGCCGTCGCAGCGGGTGATCGCGCCGCGGCGTTGCGGTTCTCGCGCGAGGCCGAACGCTATCTCACGGAAACGCCGCTCACGATGTTGCTCGCTGCCCAGGCCGCGCAACTCAGCGGTGACGACAAGGCGGCCCGTCGTTACTTCTCGGCCATGTTGAAACGTCCGGAGCTCGAATTTCTCGGCTTGCGCGGTCTGGTCGGTCAAGCGAATCGCACTGGCGATCATGCAGGCGCGCTCACCTTGGCGCGCCGCGCCTACGAGTTGAACCCGCAGGCGCCGTGGGTCTTATCTGCGTTGTTCGACCTTGAGGCCCGCGCCGGCAATTGGCGCGAGGCCGAACGTGTCGTCACCCGTGCCGTGTCCGCACGCACGCTTAGCGAGAACGAGGGTCGCCGGCGGCAGGCGATCGCCGCACTCCATATCGCCCGCGCCCACCATGATGCCAAGGAAAACGCCGCGGCGCGCAAAACGGTGCTCAAGGCGCATGCGCTTGACCCGCGTCTTCTGCCAGCCACGTTGTTTGCGGTTGAGTTATTGGGTGCCACCGGCAAGCACCGACGCGCCCTTCATCTTCTGGAAGAGGTATGGAAACGCACGCCGCACCCGCACCTTGCCGCCGCCCATCGTGCGCTCTTTACCAGTGACGAGGCGTCGGCCTATCTGCCGCGTCTAGAACAACTGGTTGGTGAATCGCCCGAAGACGACACGGCCCGGTTGGCCTTGGCAGCCGCGGCCCTCGAAGCGGGACAAACTGAGCGAGCAGCCAAGATCATCGGCACCTTGGCCGATGCCCCCGAGGCCGCGGCGCCGATCGTGCGCCTAAAAGCCGAGATCGAAGAGCGCGCCCACGGTCCGGCGGCGGCGCGCCCGTGGCTGGAACGGATCGCGAAATCCCCCGAACCGGCATGGACCTGCAATGTGTGCGGCCATGCGCACGATGCCTGGGTGGCCCATTGTAGCCACTGCGCAACCTTCGATTCGCTGCGCTGGGGTACCCAAGAAGCGGTGGTTGACCTCGAGGCGCCGGGACCGAGCGCCCATCTACCGCCGGTCGACGATGTCGTGGCCCAAGCCGAGAGCCCGGGTATCACGGTCTTGCATGCCTCATCCACATCCGAGGACGGGATCGACGCCGAACCACCGCTACGCGCCGCGAGCTGACGTTGACGCCCTGCGCCGGTGCGGCGTAGGTTTGCGCCGGATCAAGGGTTCCGTGCCGCCTTAGCTCAGCTGGTAGAGCATCGCATTCGTAATGCGGGGGTCGCGTGTTCGAGTCACGCAGGCGGCACCACTCTTTGAACGCCGACAACTGGGCCAAAACCCGGCCAGGCCACTCACCCTTCGTCAAACCGTTTCCTTGCGGCAACCACCCACGCCTGACCTTCGGCCTTCGGTTTGTGGGCCATTGCCGCCATGACATCGGCATGGTCGCTCATGTAGTGGGTTTGCATCTGTCGGAACCAGTCGTCGAACGACTCAGCTGAAAAGTGCGCCGGGCAAATATCGCAAGATATGGTCTTCATCGGCCTGACCATTGATCCATAGTGTGTGCGGCGTTAGCGCCTGCGCCAAGCGCAGGCCGAGTATGGCAAACCGTGGAGGATGAAGTGCAATTCAGCGCGATTGAAGACTTCGATTGGCAAGCAACCGCAACACCCGGCGCGGAGAAGTATGAGATTTGGCGCGGCAGCAAGACCGCCTACTTCGCCGCTTTCCGCGTCAAGGCTGGAACGGTTTTTCAGCCCCATGCGCATCCCGGTTGGGAGTACCTGACGGTTCTAAGCGGACGCTGGCAGGTTGGCGAGAAAGTGCTTGGTCCGGGCGACGTTGCGATCACTGCGCCCGAAGAAGAGCACGAGGAACGCGCGCTTGACGACAGTTTCGTCATCATCTCGATCGGCAACAACGATGTGCCGGGCTAAAAGGGTCGAGGTGTCGTTTGTGACCGACCTGATCGATGTTCTCATTCCATCGCGTAAAAGCGACGTTGGTGGTTTCACGGTGCGCCGAACGCTGCCGAACGCCAAGCGGCGCATGGTTGGTCCCTTCACCTTTTTTGATCACATGGGGCCGGCCGTTGTGGCGCCGGGGCAGGACCTTGACGTGCCGCCGCACCCGCACATCGGGATTGCCACGGTGACCTACCTTTTCGACGGCGAGGTCGTGCATCGCGACAGTCTGGGGTCGTTGCAAAAGATCGCGCCGGGCGACATCAATTGGATGACCGCCGGGCGCGGGATCGTCCATTCCGAACGTGCTGATCCGACCCGCCGCGCCCAGGGCGGACCGATCCACGGCCTGCAGTTGTGGGTGGCGTTGCCAAGGGAACATGAGGAAGTCGCGCCCGCGTTCGATCACTACCCCAAGGCTGCGTTGCCTGTCGTGAACCAAGGAGGGGTGCGTCTCACCGTCCTTGCCGGTGAAATCGGCGGGGTTCGCTCACCGGTAAGGACGCTGTCCGATCTCTTCTACGGCCATGCCGAATTGGACGGCGGGGGCACGCTGCCGCTTTCCCCGGCACTCGGCGAGCGGGCGGTCTATGTGGTCGAGGGATCCCTCGACGTGGGTGGTCAGCAGGTGGACGCCGGTACCATGGCCGTTCTGACAGAGGGCGTTCCTGTAGAGGTCGACGCTGCGACATCGTCCCGGGTCATGGTGCTGGGCGGCGTGCCCTTAGAGGGACCGCGCCATATGTGGTGGAACTTCGTGTCGAGTTCGAAGGCGCGGATTGAGCAGGCGAAAGCCGACTGGGAGGCGGGCCGTTTTCCTTCCGTGCCCGGGGATGACGACTCTATCCCGTTGCCCAAGCGCTAGTCAGGATCGACGCGTGCCCCGGGGGGTGGCGGATCACGCGATGCTTCCGTCATACTTGGGCTTGTCCGTCAGCAATGAGGTCTCCGCCATGCCCGCCGCCCAACCGACCGACGCCCAACGCAAAGAGTTTCTTGATGCCTGTGTCGCCGCGAATCCGGGTCTCGACGCGGGCCCTTCGCAGCGCATCCGCTGCATCGGCTGGGATCAGGAGACGTCCGAGACCATCGTCCAATTGGTGATTGCCGGGGAAAAAGTGGGGACGTTCTCCCTGCCTTGGCTTCACGCCACGAATCCCGACCTCAAGCCGGAAATTGGCGAGTACATCATTCAAACAACCTTCGATGGGGTGCCGAAGGCTTTGCTGCAAACAACCGCACTGGAACTGGTGACGTTCAAGGATATCGACGAGTCCTATACGGCGCTGGATGGTCCTGGGGTGCGCGACCTGAAAGTGTGGCAGGGCGTGCACACCAAACACTGGAACGGTTTGCTCGAACCGCACGGCAAAACGGTCGAGGCCGACATGCCGGTGGTCGTCGAGCGGTTCGTTTGTGTTTATCCCAAGGCGTGAGCTGCTTCGTCTACGTACTACGCAGTGTCGATGATGGGCCCACGAAGACCTATGTCGGCTGGACTAACGATCTCGACAAACGGTTGCGGACCCACAACGAGGGCACCGGCGCGCGATCGACGCGCGGACGAGTTTGGGAGTTGGTCTATGTTGAGCGCTACCTTACCCGGGGAGACGCCATGAGCCGCGAATGGCACCTCAAACGCGACAAGGCGCTGCGGGCCCAACTGCGGCACTGAGTCCCTAGTCCAAGAACGGAGTCCACAATGTCCGCCTATATGTTTGTTCGCGTGAAAGTCACCGACCCCGCGCGCTTTGCCGAATACGGCAAGGCCGTGGCGCAGCTCGTGCCGAAATTCGGCGGCAAATATCTCGCACGCGGCAAAGTCGCCGCTGTTCTCGAGGGCACGTTCGACACCAGCGAGGGCACGCTCATTGCCGAATACCCGTCGGTTGAAAAGATCAAAGAACTCTGGAACTCACCCGAGTATGCCGAGGTTCGCAAGCTGCGCGACAACGCCGGCGAGGCGCATGTCATCGTGATCGATGGTGAAGCCTAAGTCGTCTTCGCTAACGTGACGGCCTGTTCCGGACAGGCGGTTACGCAGCGGCCACAGGCGCGGCATTCGCCCGCCAGTGTGGCGAAGGACTGTTTGCCGCCATGCGCGGCAACTTTGAGGCGTGTGAGAAACGGGAGCGCCGCGCGCTCGCTCCCCGTCAGTTTTCGAATTTCGAACACACCGTAGGGACATACATCGGCGCACTTTTCTTTGCCCTCGCACCGCAACGGGTCGATGACAGGTGCAAACGTGCCGGCAGGGTGCCGACAGTCTACCTCGCTCAAATCGCTCATCGGTCCCCTCGGCACAGTCACTCGGGTGTTGCCGGGTTGATTCGGTCAAGTGCCGGGCCCGACCGCAACCCAAATTCGCTACATTCCGGTGTTTAGGTGGCTCAAATGGATCACTTCTCGTTCAAAACACGGCTGACCTTCGCCGCGGCGGTCGCGCTTTTCATTGCTGGTGGCTACGCCGCCTTGGCCACCGCGCCCCTCGCCAAGGCCTCCGCCGCGCAGGTCTGCTTAGCCCAAGCGATCTATTTCGAGGCGCGCGGGGAGCCACGCGCCGGACAATTCGGTGTCGCCTCGGTGGTTCTCAACCGGGTGGCCCATCCCGCCTACCCCGGAACGGTGTGTGACGTGGTCTTTCAAGGATCGGCACGGCGCAACGCCTGCCAATTCTCATTCGCCTGTGACGGTCTCACGGATCGAGCGCCACCGAATCGCGCATGGCACCGGTCGCTACAAATGGCTGGGCGGGCCCTGGCTGGGTTGGCGCCCGACCTCACCGGTCGTGCGACCCACTACCACGCCCGATCGGTCGATCCGCCCTGGGCCAAGAAACTCACCCACACCGTAACGATCGGTGAGCACCGCTTCTATCATGGGCGCGCAGCGGTGGTGGCCAGCCGATAGAGGTTTTGCCGCGATATCGCCGGTGATCGCGCTACGATGGTGCGACATCAAAAAGGGGGAGCGCATGACCGACAACAACGCCCACCGCATCCATTTGGACGACGACAAGATTCACGAGAGCTCGCTGCTTTCGGCAGGCTTCCGCGTCGGCAACCTGATCTACATCTCTGGCCAAGTGGCGGTCAACGACAACCGTGAGATCGTCGGCGTCGGTGACTTCACCGCGCAGGTCCATCAAACCTTTGCCAACATCAAACGAATCCTTGAGGCCGGGGGCTCCAGTCTCGACAAAGTCGTGCATACCACGACGTACGTCACCGATATCGAGTCCGCCCGCAAGGAATGGCTCGGTCTCAAGACGCAGTATTTTTCGTTTCCCTACCCGGCCGGCACTTTTGTTGAGATCAGTCGCTTGGGCAGCAAAGAAGCAATGATCGAAGTCGACGTCGTGGCGATCATCGACGGCGAAACCATCGCGTAAGCATGAAACTTCTATTCAGCGGCAACGACTATATTCACAAGGTTCTTGTCGTCGCTGCCGAGGTCGGCGTCCTCGACCAATTGGAATTCGTCGTCAACAACCCGGTCGGTCCCGACGACATCATTTGGGGTTACACCCCACTCGGCAAACATCCCGTCTTGGTGCTTGACGACGGCCTGACGCTCTACAGTGGATTGCTGGCTTGCGAGTATCTCGATTCGCTCGGTCCGGCGCCGCATCTCTTCCCGCGCGATGGCACGCGCTGGCGCGCGTTAACCGAAATGGTGCTGGGCGACGGTTTGTTCGACGCCGTCTCGGCGCTCTCGATCGATGCGTTGAAGGCGCCGCAAGATCGCGTGCGCGCTGGGATGCTGCGCAATCGCCGCCGGATATTGGGCGCGCTGGACGAAATGGAACGCGCTGCCGCGGCATTCTCCGATGACGTTTTTCATATCGGCCACATCTGTTTTGCAGGGGGTCTGTCGTTCCTCGATCTCAGACGGCCCCTACAAAAGCTAAAGATCGAAACGACTGACGACAGATTTGATTGGCGGGTAGACCGGCCTCGTTTGAGCGCGTGGTATGATAAGGTCATTGACCGACCGTCGCTCAGGTTGCGCCCGGCCGATCTTGGCATCGTCGGGACCAAGAAATTGAAGACGCCTTAGCGTGACACCAGCCAGTCGCGCGCGGTTTTCACCCAATCATGCGCTGGATCGCCTTGGGCGAGGTTCATGGCGTAGTGGTCGAGCCCCGGATAGATGTGGCGTTCCACGGGTGTGCCATGCGCGGTGAGCGCCGGGACCATGCGAGCAGCCGTGTCGCGCACGTGAGCGAAGTCGTTCTCCCCGTAGGCGATGAAGAATGGCGGGCATCGCCCTGTGATATGATCGATTGGGCTGGCGGCAATTTCATCGCCGTCCGTTGCGAACAAGAATTCACGATACGTGATACCGCGGTTGCCCGGCGCGGGATCGGTGTTTCGAAACTGAAATGAGGTGCTCGTCGCCAGGCAACTACGCACCACATCCGGCGGTATCCCGCTTGCGCTGAGCAGGCCCGGCCGTAGCGCGAGGAGCGAGGCCAATGTGCCCCCTGCCGACCAACCTGCGACGTGGATGCGATGGGGATCGCCGCCATAGGCCGCGATGTTGTCGTAAACCCAACGCAGGGCGGCCAACGCGTCGTCCATCGGGGCCGGCCACTTGTGTTCGGGAACAAGCCGGTAACCGACCGAGACAAACACTGCAGGCAGGTCGACCAGGGCCGGCGCCATAAAGCCGTTCCACTCTTTGTAGCCATGCGCCCAAGCGCCGCCGTGGAAGAACATCGCAACCGGGGCCGCTGCCGTGTCGGCCAATCGGTAGACGTCGAGTTGTTGGTCGGGATGCGGTCCAAAGGTCAGATCCATAGCCGGCGACAGGCTCTCTGCCGCCGCCCGCGACATCGCCAGTGCCGTCTCGCCATAGGCAATCGCGCTTTCCGGTACGCGGGTATTCTCCGGCGTCCGCGGCGCTTGGGGGCGAAGGGTATCAAAGGCCATGGCCTCCCTTAGCACGAGGTGCGGGCAGGCGCACACCACCGGTAGGCGCGGCAGCGCGCCTGTGGTTCGATATCGCTTTAGGGGAGGGAGCTGCTGTGGACGTACTGGTAACAGGCGCCGGGGGCCGAACCGGTCAGTACATCGTGCCAGCGTTGATCGAGGCGGGTCATCGCGTGCGCTTCGCCACGCGGCAGGCGCCCTATAGCGGTCCATTATCGCGACACGACGGCGCGACCCCCATCACGGCCGATCTGGCAAAAGACGATGATGTTGCACGCGCCATGAGCGGCATCGACGCCGTCTATCATATCCCGCCTAACATGAACCCCGACGAAATCGCTTTCGGCAAACGGCTGATCGCCGCGGCACAGACCGAGGGCATCAAGCACCTCGTTTATCATTCGGTGCTTCATCCCCAGGTGCAGGGCCTGACCCATCATTGGAACAAGGTCTTCGTCGAAGAGGCGCTGATCGAATCAGGCCTCGCCTACACCATTCTGCAGCCGACATCATACATGCAGATGGTGGCGGGCGATTGGGAAGGGATTTCCAAGCGGGGTGTCCACACCCTGGCATTCTCACCGCAGGCAAAATTGTCGTTGGTGGACCTGGAAGATGTCGGCGCTGCGGCGGCGATCGTGCTGGGCAACCCGGACCATTATTTTGCCATCTACGAGTTGGGCGGTCCGGCCATGTTGTCGTGCGAGGACAAGGCCCGGGTGCTAAGCGATGTTCTCGGCCATCCGGTACGTGCAGGACAAGATACCCTCGACGCATTTCGCGCCAAGGCGAAAGCGGCCGGCATGCCGCCGCATATCATCGAGACTCGCGCGCGTATGTTTGCCCACTACGACACCAACGGGTTGGCCGGCAACGGCAATGTTCTGGGCTGGCTCCTGGGCCGCCCGCCCAACACGTTCGATGCTTACGTCAGGCGCGAACTGCTGCCGTTGAAATCGGTATGACCGCACGCCGCAAAGTCACTCTCGAAAGCAAAGCAGGGAGAGCATGATGTCCGACTTCGTCGAGAAACGATTCACGACCCGGGATGGCCTAAGCCTCTACTATCGTGACTTCGCCGGGCCGGCCGGAAAAACACCGGTGCTTTGCTTGTCCGGCACGACCGGGAATTCAAAACAGTATCTTGAGCTGGCGACACGGTTGCGTGCGGATCGACGGGTGTTGTGCATGGATTGGCGGGGCCACGGGCAGTCCGACTACGACCCGGATTGGGAGCATTATTCGTATTTCGTCGACCGAGACGACGTGCTCGATCTCTTGGCCCACGAGAACCTCGATCGTGTCGTGATCATCGGGACGTCGCTGGGGGGAATCGTCACGATGCATATCGCGCTCGAGCGTCCGGACGCGATTGCGGGCGTGGTGATGAACGATGTCGGCCCCGTGATTGGCGCCGCAGGCCGGCAACGCTTGCATGACAATATGGGCAAGCCAATGGTGTTCGATAGTTTCGAAGAAGCGGCTGCTGCCCAGAAAGAACGGGCCGAGCGCGGGATCACGCTCACCGATGCCGAATGGCTTGATCGCACGAAACGGGTCTACAAGTCTCGCGACGGAAAGATCGTGCCCGACATGGACCCGATCTACGGCAAGGTTTTTCGTTCGCGCAAGCGCCCGCCGGACTGGTGGGAGAGTTGGGACGCGATGAAAGACAAACCGGTGCTGGTTATCCGCGGCGTGGTGTCTGACATCCTCGACGAAGACGTTCTAGCCGAAATGGCGACACGCAAGCCGGACATGCGCAAAGCAATTGTGCCGGGTCGTGGCCATTGCCCGTCCCTTACCGAACCCGAAGCGGTGTCGGCGATCGACGCATTCTTGGCCGAGACTTAGGCCGTCAAGACGCGCCCGCGCAGGTCGCGATCAAGAGCGACAATCCGGCAGGACGCTTGGGCGCCCCAGCGTTGGTCAACTCGGTCTTGACCGCGGCGCGAAGCTGACTCGGCGTCTCTTGTCGCAGGACAACTTTCCACGCACCGTTGCCTTCAAGAATGCCTTGCGCGCCCTCTGCGACGAATTCGTAGTGCCCGCTCGGGTCGCGCTCGTGGAGGGCGTGCTCCAAGCACCGCCCCACCTCGGCGAAATTTCCCGAGAGCCTGATCGATTCGATCGGCTTGGCTTCTTCGAGCGGGTGCTGCAGCGCCGTGCACCCGCCGATTGCCATGGCGCCGACGATGATGAAATGCCGAATGCCCATCGCCCCACGTTACTCGAACGCATCGAAGGCGTCATCCGCGGCGCTTTGCGCGGGTGCCTGGCCCTTCGAAAGGACGACTGCGCGATCTTGAAAATAGGCGGCGCGCAGCGCGGCGTAGTAGTCAACCGATCCGGCACGCAATTCATCAAGTGGCTCGATGAGCGATTCGCGGCGCACGATCGCTTCGGTGGCTGACACGGCAATGCGCGGGTAGGTATCCAACAGATAGGTCAGGGGGTCCATGAAGGTGTCGACCACCGTCCCAACGCCGTCGCGGACGGTGCTTGGACCTAACACTGGAATCACGATGTAGGGGCCGCTACCCACACTGTAGCGATGCAGCGTCTGCCCAAAATCCGCGGGTTGGTGCGCCATGCCGAATCGAGTGGCGACATCGAAGAAGCCGAGAATCCCAACCGTCGAGTTGACGATAAAGCGTCCGCCGGTCGTGGCGGCGCCGGGCCCGTCTAATTGCAACAGGTCGTTGCCGAACCGGATCGGTGCGCGCAGGTTGGTGAAAAAATGCCGCACCGATCGTTTCACGGGGTCCGGGGCAATCGTCCCATAGCCAAGCGCGATCGGCCGGATCAAGAACCGGTCCAAAACGTCGTTGAAAGCGAAGATCCCTCGATTGATTCTTTCAAGGGGATCGTTGATCGTGGCAAGGCCGCTCGCTGCCCCCAAAGGCGCCATGTCGTTTTGCGGTTGCGGCACGGGGTCGGCGGGCGCGGCAGCGATCAGTGTGGTCTGCGGCGTCGGTATTGCGGCTGCCGAATGGCTTTGGGGTGCATTGCCGACGGCGGCGTGAATCGCCGGCGCAAAGGCCGGGTAGCTTGCCGCCGCTGCGGTGACGATTTCGTCACGCAAGGCGGGCGCCGCGCCGACCGCGGCATTGACGATGTCGCCGATATTGGCCGGATCCGCGGCAATTGCTCCGACCACGAGCGAAACGACCGTTAGTTTCGTAACTTCATCGGTTTTCTGGACGGCCTGTGCCCCGCCCTGTTGGTCGCGTAGGCCGCGTGCCATCGCGCTACTGCGTGCACCCGCGGCGGTGGATTGCGCGAGGATCTGGGAGATTTGTCCCGCAACGTGCTGCGCGGTTGGGCTTTGCGCCCAAGCACCGCCCGCACTCAGCGCGACAAAAAGAACCGCCCAAAGAAAACACCGCACCGGCCCGACCTACTGGTTGGTTGCAAGGGGTCGGAATTGAGCGACCAACCGCGCAACCCGGTCCACCACGTTCGGGCTGACGGTTTGAATCATCTGGTCGCGTGCGGTCGC
The DNA here is from genome assembly GCA_938023835.1 of uncultured Alphaproteobacteria bacterium. Taxonomy (GTDB): domain Bacteria; phylum Pseudomonadota; class Alphaproteobacteria; order SHVP01; family SHVP01; genus CALJDF01. Next base: position 7,724 of record CALJDF010000222.1, on the reverse strand, counting down.
GGCACGGGCCAATCCCTGGTTGGCCGCAAGCGTTGTCCAGTAAAGCGCCAACGTCATGTCTTGGAACACACCCTCACCCCGGGCATAACGCTGACCTAGTGCCGCCTGCGCCGGTACATCGCCGCGCCGGGCTGCTTCGCGATACCAGTGCGCCGCGCGGGCCATGCTTTGTGTCACGCCGTTGCCGTCGCGATAGGCGCGCGCGAGATTGTACTGCGCCCGCGGATTGCCAAGCCGGGCTGCCCGCTCAAAAAGCTCAAAGGCGTGCGCTTCGTCTGCCGTCACCCCCAGGCCGTAGCTGTACATCTTCCCCAAGGTGTAAACCGACCGCGCAAACCCTTTGTCGGCACCGCGCTCCAGCCAGTGAACCGCTTCGACATAGTCCTGGGGCACGCCGTCGCCAGCGATCAAGCTATTGGCGACGTTGTGGATCGCCAGGGCATAGCCGGTCTCGGCCGAGAGTCGCCACCAACGAACGGCGGCGGCGGCATCACGCGCGATCCCTCTACCCTGGTCGTACATGATCCCGAGGTTGTACTGCGCGCGCGCATCGCCGCGATCGGCCAGGTCTTGCCACAGCGCGATTGCGGTACCGAAGTCGCCGCGCTGATAGGCTTCCCATCCCGGCCGAACATCGGCACTCGCAGGGCCTGCGAAAAGGAAGACCGTGCCCAACAGGGCCAAGGCCATGGTGGAACGTTTCACAAGGTGTCCCATCTTTCCCACCCTAGCTTCGTGTCGCGGTCGCCGAGAGCTTTGCAGCACGGGCGCGCAAGACTTGGATCAATCCATCCAACCCGTTGCGCCCCACAACAGATGCAAATTCCGACCGTTGGGTCAGTGCCATGCTTACCCCGGCGACTTCGATGTCGATGATTTTGTAGCCGGCGGGCGTGGCGCGCACCCGCCAATCGGCATTGATCGGCGGGCCGCTTGGCCGATCGATCCGCGTCCGGACCACGGTGTCGCGTTCATTGGCGGCCCGTTCGGTGACCACCGCTAAACTTTCGCCGGTGTACCCACCGAGGCGGCGCGAATAGGTCAGGACGAGGAAATCTTCAAAAAGGGCGAGGTAGTCCGCCTGCTGCTGCGGTGTTGCGGTGCGCCAACTTCGGCCGAGAACAAATCTGCCAATGAACGCGACATCGAAGTTCTGCGCCAGAATCTGCCGAAACTGCTGTTCGCGTTGCTCCAGGCTCCCTGATGTCGATTGCAAGACCGTGATGGCTTGCTGACCAAGATCGCCAATGAATTGGGACGGGTTCTGTTGTGCCGTGGCCCCGCTCGAAAAGACAAGCGGTGCGAGGATGGCGAACACGGCCAGAAACGGGCGAAGATAGGTGACGAACACAAAGCCACTCAAACCGTTGCAGTGCCGGTATGGTTTCACTTCGCCCGGTTTCACGCAACCGCGAGATGTTACGAGGCATAAGGAATCGCTATGACCGACCTTCACGCAGAAATTGGCGCGGTGCTTGATCGCTATGTCGCCCATTGGAACGACTGAGAGATGGATGAGGTGAAGGCGCTGTGGGACGCCGACGAACCCGAACCGATCTATGTCGCCGAGGAGGCGCCCGCGCATATCGGCTGGGCAGCGCTTAAACGTTATTGGCAGGTGAGCGAGCCGCGGCGGTCCGAACACTTCATTCAGCTATCGGACCTACTCGTCCGCGAAATCGCACCGGACGTGGCGCACGCCTTCTACACGTTGAGCTGGAACGTGTTCATCTACAACAACCGGCTCTACCCAAAGCCGATCGGTGGCACCGTCCGCGCGACAACCCTCTTGCGTCGGAAGAAAAAGGGCTGGCGGTTGTTCCACCACATCGAGGCACCGCTGGCGTCGCTCATTCAGCTCAAGGACGCCCACGAAAAGAACGTCGACCCGGCGCTTTTTGCGTTGCTGAAGGAAAAGGGCGTCGAGGTCGAACGCTAGCGCGCGCGATCCGTCACAGTAGCGCGATCAAATCGTCCATCTTGTCGAAGACGACATCGGCGCCGGCATCGTGCAGCTTCTCAGCCAGGCCAGGATAGGCGTGGCCGCCGCCGGTGAACCCGAGGACCCGCATCCCCGCCGCGATTCCTGCCGCGACACCGGCCGCCGCATCTTCAACCACGACACAATCGGCTGACGCGACGTTCATTTGTTTTGCGGTGTGGAGAAACACATCGGGCGCCGGCTTCCGCCGCGCGCCGACGTCGAAGACGCTATAGATATGCGGCGCGAAGAATTCGTACAGGCCGGTCTGTTTGAGCTTGAGGTCGATGCCTTCCGGGACGCTGCCTGAGGCAACGGCGACCGGATGGCTGACGGCGCGGAGCATCGACTCGGCGCCCGAGACGGCGCGCAATTCAGTCGCGTACATGGTGTTCAAACGCTGCCGCAATTGCGGCACGAAATCGTCCGGGAGGGCCACGGTGTGTTCCGCCGCCATCGCCGCGGCCATCTTCTCCAACCGGACATAATGGAATCGTGTGTGGTAATCGCCAGGGCTCAGCGCGATGCCGTGCTCGCCCAATGCCGCGCTGACGGCATGGCCGATCAAGACCTCGCTGTCGACCAACACCCCGTCGAGATCAAAGATCAGTGCCGCTATCGCCACCCGTACCGCCTGTGGTTAGGAAAAGAAGTCGGACCCTAACCCAATTGCGGCGATCGGTCGTGGGTTAGGAGCGGGCGTCGCCCTCATCGAGCGTGCATCGGGCAGCCCCGAGAACAGGGCCTTGGCGGTCGGCTTGAACGAGAACGACGCAGCCTTGATCGGCGCCGAGTCGAACCGGCGCGGTGACGTTTGCAGTACCGCCGGTCCATTCGCCAATCCGGTCAACGGCCCGAACGATGTTGTGGTTGGCAAGGGTCTTCCCCTTGTTTTCGCCGCCGATCACTTCGGTGACGTGCGACTTGAGGTAGGTGATTACCCAAATTGCCGCGCTGCCTTCTGCGTCGCCTTCGAACGCAACGGCGATCTCGCTGTCGCGTTTTCCGTGCGCTGTCACGGCCATTTTGGGTTCCGCCGCCGAGGCTTTCATTGCAGCGAGAACATCGCCCCGATTCGATCCGACGGCTTCACGTTTACCGTCGATCACCATTTGCGGGGTTTACCCGTAGCCGCGGCCCCTTAGTTGCGCGGCATAGGTTTGCTGGCGCTCGGTAAACGACGCGTCGGAGAACGGATCCTTCCAAGAACTACCGCGATAGACCAGACGGTCCCAATAGTCGACGTGCCACTCCAAGGCGACAATGTCGTCGCGCGCCTCGATCAATTCGACCAAGAAGGCTTCAGCCGCGGGGCACGAGTAGCACCCTCGCGAGGTAAAGAGCTCAAGCACCACAGGATGCTTGGCCGAGTCGGCGTGCGCGGGTTGGTTGACGGTGACAAGTGACGCAATCCCGATGACAGCGCTTACACCGGCCCCGACCAAAAACGTCTTGCATCCTTGAAGTGTCATCGCGCGTGCTCCATGCCGACTGGTTCACCGTAAATCTACGAAGGGCCGGCAGACCGAGTCATCCCAGATCGCTATGATGCCTTCACGAACACGAGAGGTCAGATGCCCCAGAAAATCATCATCGAAGCGCGGATCAACGAATACATGATGCGCGATGAGAATCCCCATGTTCCTTGGACGCCGGAAGAGATCGCGAAGGCCGCCGCCGATTGCCGGGCGGAGGGTGCGTCGATCGTGCACTACCATGTGCGCAACCCCGACGGCACACCGTGTCACGACCCCAAAATGTACAACGACGCCCTTCGGCGCATCCGCGATGCCTGCGACATCTTGGTGCACCCCACATTGGGGCAGGTCACGATCAAGGGCGATGAGGCGCGTCTGCGCCACATCGTCGAGACTCAAAACGATCCAATTCTGAAACCCGATATCGCCCCGATCGATATGGGCTCGACGAATGTCGATCGCTACGACCCGGTGGCGAAATCCTATACCTCCAACAACTTGGCCTACGTCAACACCATTGGCACGTTGCAGTTCTTCGCGCGGCGCATGCGCAAGCTCGGCGTGAAGTCCGAGCTGGTGTCCTGGACGGTGCCGTTCACCCGCACGATCGAGGCGTTTCTCGACATGGAGCTTGTCGAAGAGCCGGTCTATCTGCTGTTCTCGTTGACCGACAGCGGCATTTACGGCGGCCATCCGGGGACCATTCGCGGGCTTCAAGCCCACCTCGACTTCCTCCCGCGGGACCGCAATATCATCTGGTCGGCCTCCAACAAGATCGGCAATTTGTTTGGCCCCGCAGCCCTGGCCTGCGAGCAGGGCGGCAATATTGCAGTCGGCTTGGGAGATTACGCCTATCTGGAACTTGGCCAACCCACGAACGGGGCGGTTATCCGGGAATTTGCGCGCTTGGCGCGTGGTTTCGGGCGGGAACCGGCAACACCCGCAGAAACCCGCCAAATCCTCGGTATGGCCTAGCCAAGGCGCCGGATTGCCGAGGGGACAATTATTTCGTCATAATAGGGGTCTAGGGGCTGCGGTTAACCTTGGAGTAGAGTTTGCGACGAATACTCCAGGTGCCGCCGACGGCGACTGGACCGTCCGTGATCGAGGGCCAAGAATGAAACCGGTTCGCTTGATAATCCTGGCGATGACAGTCCTTGTCGTGGCCGGATGCGCCAATCGCGACGAGAGATCCCGGCTGGGCGACCTCGTCGGGGGCGCCAAGGAAACCGAGGCTGCATCGGCCGAAAGTACGTCCGCGCCGCCGCCGGTCGTCCTGCGTGAAAGCACGCTCATTCTGGCGGGCCTTCTCGACAGCGAGGCCGGTCCGAACATCACGGCAGCCGACCAATTGGCCCTGGAGCGCACCACCCAAACGACCTTGGAAACGGTGCCCATCGGCAATGAAAGCGCGTGGCGGAACCCGCAAACCGGCAGCCACGGCATCGTTGCGCCGCGCCGCACCTTTCAAAAAGCGAGTGGCACCTACTGTCGGGAGTTCACTCAGACTCTGGTTACGGGTAATGTGACGGAAGAAGCGCTGGGCATTGCCTGTCGCGAGACTGACGGCACATGGAAGTTGGCTGAAGACTGATACATTCGCCGCCGCCAAGCCGAAAAACACTGCGCCGCCACGCGCTGCTCGGGACGACCGCGCTTTTCCTGATCGCGACCGGCGTGACCTTTGCCGGACAACCGGCCCAGGCGGAATTCGCCGACGGCACGCTCGCCTATCAAGAAGGCGACTACGAACGCGCCTATAACGAATGGTTGCCGCTCGCGCGCGCCGGTAACGCCGCGGCCCAGCGCAACATCGGACAGCTATACCGCCTCGGCCTGGGCGTTCCCAAAAACCTCAAGGTTGCCGCGAACTGGTATCGCCTTGCCGCAGATCAGGGGCTGTCGCGGGCACAAGCCAATCTTGGCGTGATGTATTTGCGCGGCGAGGGCGTCGTGCGCGATCCCGCCAAAGCGGCCGAGTGGTTCAGCAAAGCGGCCGACCAGGGCCACGTTATCTCGCAATACAATTTGGCGCTGATGCTCGAGCAGGGCTACGGCGTGGCACGCAACACCAGCGAAGCCGCCAAGTGGTTTTCCGAAGCCGCCGACGGTGGACACGACAAGGCGGGTGATCGCCTTGCCGCTCTTTTGTCGGAATCGGTCGTGCCCGCGGCGGGCGGCCCGGTGGTGCCGACGGTCGAGCCCGCCACTCCAATCCAGACCGCCCGTGCGCAAGACTATTTGCCGACACGTGTTCTCAACCAGCAGAAGCCCGCGCCAAAACCGCCCGCCCAAGTCGCATCGGCGCAAGAGGCCGCACCGACCGAAGCGAAATCCGAGACGGTTCCAAGCCGTCTGACCGAGGTTCTCACCGCTCCGCCTTCACCTGCCGACATTGTCGGCACGCCGGCGGCGCGCTTTGCGGTGCGCCCCGAGGCCGCGCCGCCATCCCGCGTCGCCAGCCTGCCCGAGAAGGCGCCCGAGGCGGCTGGTTTGCGCCGCCCCGCCTTCCTTCAAGCACCCAAGAAGGCGCCCCGTGAAGACGCGCCGGTCAATGCCGCACTGGGTAGCGCCCCGGCGCCGCAACGGTCCGTCGCGCCGCCACCGCCGACCCGATCGGCTGCGCCCGTCCGGTCCACCACGCAACGACCCATTATTGAGGTGCCGGTCGCGCCGTTCCTAAAGGCCGAAGCTGCGGCGGCGCGGCAGCCCGTCCCGCCCGCGCCGGTTCCCCCGGCATCGTTCTTGAGGGCCGAGGCCAAGAAAGCAAACGCCGAACCGGCGGTCCCATCGGTGCCGGTCGCCCCGGTACAGGTCGCCGCGGTAACCCCGCCGCCACCGCCCGTGGTGGCGCGGCGTGATCCGACGCCAGCGGCGTTGGTCGTACCCAAGCAACCTGTTGATGTCGCCAAACCACTGCCCGCGTTCTTGGCACGCGAGGCCCTGACCCCGCCGCCCGACCTCGTTCTGGCACCACGCTTCGGGCCGCAGAGCTATCTTGTGCCGCGCGAAGTGCCGCCCGGTTTGCAGCTTGCCGCCGTTCCCGATGCGCCGCCCGCACCGACTCCCGATAAGGCGCCGCCGGGCACGCAGCTATCGTTGCCGCTCGGCGATGAGCGACCCCGTCCGTCCGATCAACCGGAATTGCCGGCGTTTCTTGTCCGCGAGTCTCTCGTTCCGAAGCCTGCCGAAAAACCGGTGCCGCCGGCGCGCGATGTCCCCGTACAGGTTGCCGCTCTTCCCGAACCCTCGCGCGTGCCGCCACCACCGCCGCGTCACGTATCGGTAACGCTGACAACGGGTCCGCGGATCCCGGTTTATTACTTGCAGCAAGGCGCCCAAGCGTTGGCGGCCGGCCGGATAAGCTACGTGTTGTCGGCAGTACCGCGGCCCGTTCAGGTCGCCGTGCTCGCCGTACCGCCAGCGGCATTGCCAAGGGCACCGGTCGATAACGACACCCAGCCCGCGGTCAAACCGGTCCCCGCCTTTTTGCAACGTGAGGCGGCTGGCGAGCACGACGACAGCGAAGAGCCGGTTGTCCAGTTGGTCCCGGTCGCGGCGCCACCACGCTTTCTAGAAGAAGAAGCCAAAGCGTCGCCGCAACCACAAACCGCCACGGTTCAGCCGAAGCCTGTCCCTGGCTTCTTGGAGAGCGAGGCCGTCCCGGCGCTGCTCAAGCGCGAGGCCAAAACCGCGCCGGAACCCCCCCGCACACCGACCGCGCCCTCCGATGATCTACCCCAGGCATCGGCAACGGTGCCGAAGGCGCCCACGCCACCGTCATCGTCCGCAACCGTTAACGAGGTGTCGACGTTCCTGCGCGAAGAGGCACAGACGGGTGCCCTCGCTTTTGTCGATACGCCCCGTGCCGGTGATCCGGTCGGTCGTGCTAAGCGGGTAACGGCCTTGCTTGCCGATGCCGACGGGGCAGCCAAGGTTCGCGCCCCCATTACAATCCCACGCTATTACCGCGATCGGGCCGCCCTCCTCACAGAACTCGAAAAAGCCGGCGACGATCCGGCACCGCTACCGTTCCTGCGCCGCGCGCCCCGACGCAACGCCGGCGCTCCCATTCAGCCCGTGCCTGATTTGCTCATTGCCGAGGCCGCGCGCGCGGCGCAGCCGGTGCAGCTCTTCTTCGACCAAGAGGCGGCCTCAAATGCGGCAGCGCCCGTCGTGCCCGGCACGGGCGAAGCCGGTCCGGCGCGGGTCGCCGCGTTGGCCAAAGAACCTGAGACCCCGACGGCTGTACCGGCGCCACGTAC
>CALJDF010000221.1 GCA_938023835.1 uncultured Alphaproteobacteria bacterium | reverse complement strand
ATCCTGCCCATCCGTTCCCGTTTCTCCCCAACCTCGGGTTGGGTCTGATGCTGCAATTGCGCCGCGTTTCGGATGCCGGTCGTCTCAATGCGCTCGTACCCTTGCCGCGCCATTTGGAGCGCTTTGTGCCACTACCGAGTGATGATGGTGGAACACGGTTCATCGCGCTCGAGAGTATCGTCGAGTTGTTCCTGGGCCGGCTCTTTCCAGGGTACGCGTTAGAGGCGCGTGGCTGCTTTGCCATCCTGCGTGACAGCGATATCGAAGTTGAGGAAGAAGCCGAGGACCTTGTTCGCGTCTACGAAAGCGCGATCAAGCGCCGCCGCCGCGGCAGTGTCATCCGGTTGAAAGTCGATAACCGGCTGCCGGAGGAGATCATTCAGTTTCTTTCCCGCGAACTCAACCTCAACGAACACTCGGTCATCGTCGTTGAGGGCTTGGTCGGTCTGTCTGATGTGGACCAATTGATCTTGCCCGAGCGACGCGACCTTCTTTTTCCTCCGTTTCATGCGCGGTTTCCGGAGCGTTTTCGAGAAGTCGGCGGCGATTGCTTCGCGGCAATTCGGCAAAAAGACTTGGTGGTTCACCACCCCTATGAAAGCTTCGATGTCGTCGTGCAGTTCGTGAGGCAGGCGGCGCAAGATCCCGATGTCGTGGCAATCAAACAAACGCTCTACCGCACGAGCGACGACTCGCCGATCGTCCAAGCGCTCATTGAGGCAGCCGAATCAGGTAAGACCGTCACGGCGCTGGTGGAACTCAAAGCCCGGTTTGATGAAGAAGCCAACATCAAATGGGCGCGCGATATGGAGCGAGCGGGCGTTCAGGTGGTCTATGGCTTCGTCCAGCTCAAGACCCACGCCAAGGTGTCTCTGGTCGTCCGAAGAGAGGGTGCGGACCTTCGAACCTACGTCCATTTTGGGACGGGCAATTACCACCCGCAAACCGCGCGCATTTACACCGATCTTTCGTTTTTCACGACCGAACCGGCGTTGTGCCGCGACGCGGCCCTCTTATTCAACTATCTGACCGGTTACGCCGAGCCAGGGTTCCTGGAGAAATTGAAGATTTCTCCCGCCAATTTGCGGGCGACGATCCTGGAGGTTATTGAAGACGAAATCCAGCATGCCAAGGCCGGTCGACCTGCTGAGATTTGGGCGAAGATGAACTCGCTGGTTGATGGCGAAACGATCGACGCCCTGTATCGCGCCTCCCAGGCCGGCGTCGAAATCACGCTCATCGTGCGAGGCATTTGTTGCTTGCGGCCTGGCATCGTCGGCTTGTCGGAAAATATCCGGGTTCGCAGCATCATCGGTCGATTCCTAGAGCATTCTCGCATTCTGTGCGTGGGTGGCGGGCATGGTCTGCCGTCGGAGGGCGCCCGGGTGTTCATTAGTTCTGCAGATTGGATGCCGCGTAACTTCGATCGTCGTGTCGAAACTCTTGTGCCCATCGAGAACCCGACCGTGCACGAACAGATCATCGGGCAAATCATGATCGCCAACCTGAAGGACAACCAACAGGCCTGGGAACTTGGGCCCGACGATACGTATCGCAGGGTTGAAGAGCCAAACGACGAACCCTTTGCTGCCCATACCTATTTCATGACCAATCCGTCGCTTTCCGGTCGCGGCAAAGCATTACGCGCGGGTAGCTTGCCGCGCCTTGTCCTTGATGAGGATGAGGTATGAAGCTGACGTCGCGGACGTCGGCCAAGCCGTTTGCGGTGATCGACATCGGGTCGAACTCGGTGCGCATGGTCGTTTACGAGTCACTCAAGCGTGCTGCGCTGCCCGTCTTTAACGAAAAAGTGCTGTGCGGGCTTGGGCGTGGCGTGGCTGAGCGTGGAAAACTTGATCCGGAAACGTCTGAATTGGCGCTGCACACCTTAAAGCGTTACGCGGCGCTCGCAGATGCTATGGGCGTCGGCGCGATCGAGGCCGTCGCAACCGCGGCAATCCGAGATTCATCCGACGGCCCCGACTTCGTGGCACGAGTAGAAGAAACCTGCGGGATCAAGGTCCGAATCCTGACCGGCAGTGAAGAAGGTCATTATTCGGCGCTTGGTGTCGCCGCCGCCATCTCCGATGCCGAGGGTGTCGTCGGCGATCTCGGTGGTGGTAGCCTTGAATTGGTTGGGATCGGCAACGGAACGCCGGGCGCACCGACGACGCTCCCCCTCGGGCCATTGCGATTCGCCAAGGCAGCACCGACACCGGCGCACGTGGACAAGGTCTTAAGCCAAGCGAAGGGCCTCAAAGCGCGCAAAGGGCAAACGCTATATTGCGTTGGCGGCGTGTGGCGCACCTTGGCGCGGGTCCATATTCGGCAACGCCAAGCGCCCCTCCAGATCGTGCATGAATACCGGGTCAAGGCTTCGGACTTTGCTGAATTCGCAGACCTTCTGAAGCATCTGAGCCCGGGGTCGTTGGCGGCCTTGCAGGGGGTTGCGACCAAGCGGGCGCCGGCGGTGCCCGTGGGTGCCTTGGTTCTGGAACGCTTGATCGCGGCGTTGCGACCAACTGATTTGGTCTTTTGCGGCTATGGGCTGCGCGAGGGCCTCGTTCACAGTCATCTGCCGAAAACGGAGCAACAGCGCGACCCGTTCATCGCGTTTTGCGAGGACGAGGCGTCGCTCAGTTCGCGCTTTGCATTGCACGTCGACGAGGTGTTGGCCTGGTTGGAACCGATACTGGGTGCGCCAAACCCGGACGCGATGCGCATCCGAAAAGGGGCGATTTTGCTGAGCGAGTTGGCTTGGCGGGGGCACTCCGACTACCGCGCGGAGCAAGCGTTGGTCCGCATTCTTCACGGGCCCTTCGTCGGCATCGGGCATCGCGGGCGGGCGCTCGTTGCGTTGGCGGTTTACGAGCGCTACCGGGGCGATCCCGATTTCGTCGTGGCTGGGGAGGCACGCAGAGTGCTCGATGAGCGAGAGATCGAACGCGGGCTAACGCTCGGCAAACTCCTCGACCTTGCTCAAACCCTGAGCGGCGGCGCGCCGGGGCTTTTGCCGCAAACCAGTCTTGAACTTGTTGACGACAGACTATGCCTGACACTGCCGGCTGGGCTTGCCGATTTTGCCGGCGAGGTGGTTCGCAAACGCCACAATAAGCTCGCTCGTCATCTCAATGTACGGGCTGAGATAGCAATCTCGCCCTAGGTTTTAACCTCGATCAACCGAACCTTGCGGCCCGATGCGGCGAGGGCGAGTTCGCCGTGTTTCAGGCGCAACGCGTCGGTCCCAAAGACGTCGCGGCGCCAACCGTGCAGCGCACGGACATCTGCAGCGTCATCTGCGGCGATTTGCTCAAGATCGCTGACATTGGCAATGAGTTTCTGGGCGACCTCGTGATGCTCGCATTTCATCCGCAACAGGACCTTGAGCAACTCTACCAGCGGGCCGATGCCTTGCGGTTTCTGGGCGCGGTCCGGCAAGACGGGCAGGGCGGATTTCGGCAGATCGAGTCCCTTGGCGACGGTCGCGATGATTGCGTCGCCGCGGGCTCCGTCCGCGATGCCTTTCGGGAATCCACGGATGCGGCCCAAGTCTTGGCGGCTCTTTGGCGGGTGCGCCGCGATTTCCAAGAGCGCCTCATCTCGAATGATGCGATTGCGGGGCACGTCGCGCGCCTGGGCTTCGCGTTCGCGCCAAGTGGCGATCTCTCGAAGGACTGCCACCATGCGAGGTTTAGGGTTGCGCAGCTTGAGGCGCCGCCAGCTCTCTTCGGGATTGACCTCGTAGGTATTGCGATCCGTCAGGATCGCCATTTCCTCGCCGAGCCAATGCTGCCGACCGTTCTTCTTAAGCATCTGCGAGAGTTTTTCGTAGATCGGCCGCAGATGGATGACGTCAGCCAAGGCATAGCCAACCTGGCGTTCGGTCAACGGTCGGCGAGCCCAATCGGTGAAACGCGAGTTTTTATCGATTTGGGCGCCAGCCAGGCGTGATGCCAAGGTGTCATAGGCGACCGAGTCGCCGAAGCCGCAGACCATCGCCGCGACCTGGCTATCGAAAATCGGGTGCGGCACCTCGCCGGACAAGTGATAGAAAATCTCCAGGTCTTGGCGGGCGGCATGGAAGACCTTCAATATCTCCGGGTTTGACATGAGTTTGAACAAGGGGTCGAGGTCGATCCCGGGCGCAAGGGGGTCGATGGCCGCGGATTCGTCGGGCCCGGCGATCTGCACGAGGCACAGCTTTGCCCAATAAGTGCTCTCGCGCATGAACTCGGTATCAACGGTCACATAGTCTGCAGTCGCGAGGCGATCACATAGCGCCTTAAGGTCCGCAGAGGTGGTCAGTACCGTCATAGGGGCTGTATACACGATCTGTCAGGTTCTCGCGCGGGGGGCTCTTGCTTGACAAGCCGGTGACGGCGTGGCCACTTGCGCGCGCTTTCCCCCTGAAATCTGCCGGAAGATCATGAAAAGTATCTATCGGACACATACCTGCGGCGACATTTCCGAATCCAGCGTTGGCGAAACGGCAACCTTGTCCGGTTGGGTCCACCGGAAACGCGATCACGGCAATCTGCTGTTCATCGACCTGCGCGACCATTTCGGCCTGACCCAATGCGTGATTGAGACCGGCGCGGCACAGTTCGAAGTCCTGGAACGCGTACGACCCGAGAGCGTGATCATGGTCACCGGTCCGGTCGTCGCGCGTAGTGCTGACACTGTGAACGCATCGCTGCCAACCGGGCATGTTGAGGTGCGAATCGAAACGGTCACGGTCTTGTCATCGGCTGAAGAACTGCCGCTACAGGTGTTTGGCGATCAGGTTTATCCCGAAGACACGCGCTTGCGGTACCGCTTTCTGGATCTTCGCCGTGAACAGCTTCATGACAATCTGATGCTGCGGTCGCGGGTGTTCTCCGGCATTCGGCGCTTGATGGGAGAGCAAGGGTTTACCGAGTTTCAGACGCCGATCCTGACGGCAAGTTCGCCGGAAGGGGCGCGGGATTTCCTCGTACCCAGCCGGCTTCACCCCGGCAAGTTCTATGCGCTACCGCAGGCGCCGCAGCAATTCAAACAGCTAGTGATGGTTGCGGGGTTCGATCGCTATTTTCAGATCGCGCCATGTTTTCGCGACGAAGATCCTCGCGCAGATCGGTCGCCCGGCGAGTTCTACCAACTCGATTTGGAAATGTCGTTTGTCGAACAAGAAGATGTCTTTGCCGCCATTGAACCCGTGGTGAACGGTATCTTTACGGAACATGGCTCCTGGCAGGTCGACGCGACACCGTTCCGCCGTATTCCCCACGCGGAAGCCATGCTCAAGTACGGCAGTGAT
>CALJDF010000220.1 GCA_938023835.1 uncultured Alphaproteobacteria bacterium | reverse complement strand
GCGCGACATCGGGTTGGTGTAAAGAACGAGGCCGTCGGTCATGGCGTGGCTCCGTGTGTCCTCGGCAGCGCCCCGTGCACCGGGCGTCCACCGCCGAGGGGGGTGACTAAACCAGCAGGCGCACGAAGTCGGCGACGTTGTGGAACGTCTCTAGCGAATCAATCGCCTGCATCACCTCTTCGGTGCGTTTATCGTTCATCACCGTGCCGGCCAACTCGCGGAATTTCTTCTCGATATCGGCGCGGCCCATCGGCGGTTGATCGCTCGGCCATTCGACATCGCGTTTGACGACGTTGCCGCCTTTCAGGGTGATTTCAACGCCAAAGCGCATCTTCTGGTCGGTAAAGAAGTCGTCATCCGCCTTGGCGTCATGGGTCATGCTCACTTTGGACAACAGATCGCGCACAACCGGGTCGGCCAGTTTCTCATCGCTATACATCGCCGGGAGCAACGGCTCGCCCATGATGGTCGTCACCACGGTGTAGGGCAGGGAGAACTGCGCATCCACGGCACCTTGCGGATTGGTGTCACCGATCAGATTGAGCGCCATGCCCGAGATGTGAATCTTCTCCACTTGGTCGGGGGTGATGCTGTGGTCTTTCACCAACGTGCGCGTCGCATCAAACCCAGGGTGGTTCCACGCGATCGACGGATGAATCTTGTATTCGGTTTTGTCGATTGCCCAGCTCTTGCCCAGGTCCCGGACGATCTGATCGAAATCGCAACGATCCGATCCGGCCATCACGTAAAAACCTTGCTCGCCGTCCAGTACGCCGTGGCCGCCTTGAAAACCACGTTGCGCGGATTGCGCGGCAACCGTGCCGGCCATGCTCATCCAGCCCCAGCCCAATTTCACTTCGCGCATGGGCCGCGTTTCTTCGACGATCCCGAAATATTTGTAGACCGATGGCACCGTGGCATAGGTTCCGGCAATGCCGAAGGCAACATCCAAGGTTTCTGCGTCCTGCCCAAAAAGCTTGCCGGCGGTCACTGCGGACGCGAACGGATGGTATTGCTCGCCCCACACTTGCTTGCCCCGTTCGGGGGTGGGCTGCATGGCCGAGCCAATCCGCGCCACCACCTCAAAACCCAGCGCGATGCTCAGGATCAAGTCTTTCCCGGAAGACCCCAGCATCTCGCCGATGGCCAGGCCCGAAGACGTCGTGATGTAACCGGGGTGGGAGACGTAAAGCACCGTGTCTTCGTAATCCAACGCGAACCCGAAGTTACCGTTGGCATAGGCCGCCAACGGTGCCGAAACCTTGGTGCCGTTGCCGATGATAGTGGATTGCTCACGCCCGCCGCCCATGTCGATGGCCATTTCGGTGTGCAACTTGCCGATCCGGGTTTGATATCCGGCCAGCATGCAGGCGATGATGTTCATCACGGCGAGTTTGGTCGCGTCAACGGTCTGCTGCGGCAGGTCCGCATAAGACGTATTGGCAACAAAATTGGTCAAGTCTCGGGTCGTGCCCATGCCGGTCTCCTCGGTTTCTTGTTGTTTGATCGTGGTTAGGCGTCGTCGCCGCGTAGGCGTGCGAGTTCGTGTGTGGCGTCGCGCAACCGCGCGAACAAGATCGAGACCATCCGTCGTAAGACGGCATCGGTGCCGGCCAGTCTGCTTTCGAAGTCGGCGCGGCTGAGTCGGAACGCTTTGGTGTCGGTCAGCGCCACCGCATCGGCCGACCGCACGTCGCCGCCGAACAGCGCCATCTCGCCCAACACATCGCCGTTGCCCAGGGTTGCCATCACCTTGTGACCGTCGTCGGTGCGCTTGCGCACCTCGACCTCGCCCTCCAGCACGAGGAACGCCGCATCGGCGTCCTGGCCTTCGTGAAAGATCTCGGTGCCGGCCGCGAACTGAATACGGTTCTGCGGACTAAACCCACCACCATTCGACATACAAAACGCTCCCCGAAAACGCTGAGCCTAGGGGCCAAGCGTGCCGCCGACAAGCCATCCCCAATACCGGCGCCAGTGTCCAGGTGCACCGAGGACACCGGCCTAGCCTGCCGTTCGCGTCTTGCCGCGCGGACAGGGATTAACCCGTCACGCGCGTTCCCGGACCAGTAACCCCAGCGCATTCCTCACCAACCGGTGCCCCGCATCTTCACGCATCGACAGGATCGACTCGGGGTGAAACTGCACCGCCGCGATCGGCAATGTCGCGTGCTGAACCGCCATCACAACGTCATCGTCGGTCCACGCGGTCTTGTGCAACACTTCGGGAAAGTCGTCGTTCACTGCCGCCAAGGAATGATATGCGCCCACGGTGCAGGGATTAGGTAGCCCGGCGAACATTGCGCTCTCGTCATGCGTCACTGCCCAGCGTTTGCCGTGGCGGGGTAGGGGCATCACCGCGAGCGACCCGCCGAACGCCTCGACAATGCCTTGCAAGCCGAGGCACACGCCAAACTGCGCCACGCCCTTGTCCGCCAGTGCACGTACCAGCTCAGGCACGCCGTACTCCGATGGTGTCCCCGGCCCGGGCGAATGCACGACGAGATCGGGCGTATCGCGCACCAACCGCTCGACCGGTGTCCCGGCGCGCAACGTCTGCACCGTGGCGCCGGTCTGTCGGATATAGTCGGCCAGCGTGTGGACGAACGAATCCTCGTTATCGACCATCACCACCGACAGCCCCTCAAATGGGGGCGCCTCAGATGTCGCGGGTGGCCGGGCCGACGCGGTCTCGCTGCCCAGCACGCGAAAGAACGACGTCGCCTTGGTCTTGGTCTCGGCCGCCTCTTCGCTGCCGATCGAATCGAATACCAACGTCGCACCGGCGCGATAGTCCGCGCGACCGTCTTTGAGATGCACCGTGCGAATGGTGATGCCGGTGTTCACGCTGCCGTTCATCAAAATGCCGCCGATCGCGCCGCCATACCAGCGCCGCGCGCTCGATTCCATGTTCTCGACCAATTGCACCGCACGTTTTTTCGGTGCGCCGGTCAGCGTCACCGCCCACATGTGCGACAAGAACGCGTCGATCCCGGTAAAGCCCGCGCGCAACATCCCCTCGACGTGATCCACGGTGTGGAACAGCCCGGCATAGCGCTCGATCATCCGCCGCCCCAGCAGCCGCACCGAGCCCGGCTCGCAGATCCGCGCCTTGTCGTTGCGATCGACGTCGGTGCACATCGTCAACTCGACCTCGTCTTTGTCCGAGTTGTACAGCGCCCGAATATTATCGGCGTCTTCCATCGGGTTGTTGCCGCGCCGTACCGTGCCGGAGATCGGCGAGGACTCGACACGGCGGCCGTCCACGCGCACGAACATCTCAGGCGACGCCCCCACCAACTGCTCGTCGCCCATCTGGATGAAGAACTCATAGGGGCTCGGGTTCACCGCCTGCATCTTGATGAACAGATCCGAAGGTTTGCCCGCGTACGCGGCAGAAAACTTCCGCGACAACACCACCTCGAAAACGTTGCCCACGCGAATTTCTTCGCGCGCCTGATCCACCATCCCGGCATAGGCCGCGTCGCTATGGTCGGTGGTGATGTCGGGCGGTGTGGCCGCGACTTGCGCCGGTTGCGCAATCGGCGCGGCATCGCGCGGCAGGCCTGCCGTGGTCAGGTCGCCATGGGTGACCTCATAGTCGTATTGAAACGCCGTTTCCTTGCGCCGATCCACCATGAAGAACTGATCGGGCAAAAACAGATGCAAGTCGGAGTCGCCCGCGTCGCGCGCCAAGCGCTGCACAATCGGTTCGAATTGAAACAGTAGGTCATACCCAAACGCGCCATACAGCCCGAGCGAGGTATCGACGATCCCGTCAAAGTCGGCGAGCAGCGCCCGCAGCGGGGTAAACACCGTGGGCTGCAAGCTGCGCTCTTCCTCGGCAAACGTCGCGCTACCCTCGGCGATCTCGAGGCACAACGTTTGCGCGTCCTGTCGGGTGGCCGATACGCCCGCACCGTGCAGCAGGGGCGTAAAGACATCCAGCAACACCACGCCGCGCCGGTTCAGTGCGCGGGCTTCTAAACGACGCCCGAACCCGACGAACTCGAGCGGCGGTGCGGCAAAGCCCATTTCCCAACGCGAGTATCGATCGGGATATTCGAACCCCGAGGAAAACAGCGCGCCGCGCTCACGGTCGAGGCGGCCGGCCAGCGTCTTGATCCCCTGGTCAAAGGGCAGTTCCGTCGCGGTTCTCGTCACGAGAACCCCCGAACGGGTCGTGAATCGGTAGGTCATGGTGCGTTCCTATGCGGGCGGGGCCCGCGCCAACGTCGAAAAGTCAGATAGCGTGAAAGCGCAGGTCGGCTGCGCGCCGGGTTACCGGCTTCGCCAGAGGAACGTCGTGGATTTTGTCACGTGGGCTTTCACGGCGCGGAGATTAAGTGAGGATGCCTTAGGGTTCAACCGGTCTGGCTTGCATCGCGGACGACCGTGAGGCGCCTTTGGGGCCGCAGCGGCGGACCGAGCGGCGCCACCGCGAAAAGTGGCCGCAGACTGCATCGGTGACCCAACCTGGCAGATTGAGCGGATTTTCCCGCCAATAGTGGCCGATTCACCACGATTCCAGGTCCTTTTGCGGGGATTCGCGGGTGGACCCCACACGCCCGCAAAGGGTACAGTCGCCGAAATTGATCCAGGGCCAACCTGGAAACCCGCGAACCTGTGCTTTTTTTGGAGGAATTCATGGCCAAATCGCCCCGCTTTTTAGCGGTCATTTCAGTGCCGCTCTTTTTGGCGGCTTGTTCAGGCATGCAGCTCGGCAAAGCCGAGAAGATCGAACCGATCGGCACGCTGTACCAAGTCTCGCTCTATAAGGGCTACCTCGAACAAGCACGCATGGAGTTCGCCGAGGCCGACTATGCCGACTCGGATCGTTTTGCTGATCGCGCCATGTTTGTCGGCGCCGGCAACAACATCGGTCCCGAAGGCTTGAACAGCCGCGACATTCCGTCTTCCGCCCGTGCCGACTTGCGCGACGCCCGCATTCGCCTCACGGCGCTGATGGGGCAGGGTGCGATCGACCACATTCCGGCCTTGATGGCGCGCACGCAGGTCGCCTTCGATTGCTGGATGCAAGAGCAAGAAGAGAACTTCCAGTCGGCCGACATTGCGGCCTGTCGCGGTCAGTTCTTTGGCGCTCTGACTTCGGCCGAAGAGTTCATGGATCGCTTGCGCCGGCCGGCTGCGATGGTCGCCGAAGCCAAGCCGGAGCCGGCACCTGCGCCTGCGCCAGCCGCGGTGAAGCCGGTTTCGTTCACGATCTACTTTGAAACCAACAGC
This sequence comes from uncultured Alphaproteobacteria bacterium, assembly GCA_938023835.1. Lineage (GTDB taxonomy): Bacteria > Pseudomonadota > Alphaproteobacteria > SHVP01 > SHVP01 > CALJDF01. The sequence continues at coordinate 1,073 of CALJDF010000220.1, read as the reverse complement.
GATCGCTTGACCCCGGCCAATGCCGCCACCGTTCGCAAGGCAGCCGGTCAGGCTAAAGCGCGCGGCGCGACCAATATTATGGTCGTCGGTCACACCGATCGTGCGGGCGACATTCGCTCCAACATCAAGCTCTCGGATCGTCGCGCGGCATCGGTCAAGCGGGCGTTGATGGCGGAGGGCATCTCCGAAAGCACGATCACGGCCGAGTCCTACGGTGAGGCGCAACCCGCCCAGCCGACGCAGGACGGCGTCGCATCGGTCTTTAACCGGCGCGTGATGATCTCGTTCTAGTCTGTCGGTTTCTAAGAAACCTGATGATCGGCCGGGGGAAACCCCGGCCGATTTTCGTTTAGGGGAAGGCGGGCGGTGCGCCGTCGGTGATAGCGCCGGCGAGGTAGCGAAACAACGCGCTCGCGCGATTACCGTACGACTTGCGCCCGACGCGGGCCACCAATCGCGGCCCGCTGCCGCTCCGCATCAGGCCGTACAGCGACCAGGTGCCGTCCGCGCGGCGATCAAAACGATAGAAGAACGTGTGCTCGCCTGGCGGTACGCGTTCGAACAGGCCGGCCCGGGCCACCAGCGCATTGCTGATCTCGACCACAACGGAGGCGGCGTCGGCTTGGTCTACCGTCATCCGATAGGTCACCTCGTCAAACGGGGTGTTTTCTGCTTGCCAGAAGAAGACCGGCCCGGCGCGAAGATCCGCGACGCTGAAATCGGCACGCCGCCGCTCGGGGTCGGGGCCGTGCAGAGCCGTGGCGTCGGGGATAAGCACTCGCCATCGCCCGCGTGTCGTGGACCAGTAGCGGATCGTAGTGAGATCGCTGATCCGCGCGAGGTGCGCCAAGATATCCTGTGCAGCGCCGGTCCATTGTGTGCTGCCGACGGTCTGCACCAGCACGGTAAAGGGGCCGGGCGCCCATCCCGTGCAATCCGGCGGCGTCCAGTCGTCCAGGTCGTCGCCAAACCAAATGCCGATGGTCGTTGGGGTGCGGCCACCCGGAAGTGGCCCCGCGCCGCAATCGTCGCGCGGCAGCTCTGCGGCCTCGGCGATACCAGCGGCAAGCGAC
>CALJDF010000219.1 GCA_938023835.1 uncultured Alphaproteobacteria bacterium | reverse complement strand
TTCGCCTCGCCGCGGGCGAACATGTAGACCGCGAGAATGAGCCCCGCCGGAATCCACACCGCAATCACGATCGAAACCTGTGCCAGCGCATCGGCACCAAGCACCGCCAAGCAGGTCGCAATCCCCATGTACCCGTTGGGTCGAATGACCCCATGAAAGATGCTGCCGAAAGGCCCCGCCGATATGCCGAAGACCCGGCGGGCCGCAAGCAGAACCAGCGTGGCCACGGCCAATGTCACCGCAACGGTCGCAACCATGGGTCCGGCGTCGAGTTCGTTGAGGCGGCCTGTCGCAATCGCGTCGATCACCAGCGCGGGTAACAGAACGTAGAACGTGAGTTTTTCAGCGGGCGCCCAAAATGTATCCGGCAAAAACGCCGCCCGCTTCATGGCGTAACCGATCGCGATCGGAACGAAGACCGCGAGGACGAGAAGAAATATTTTCAGCACGCGCGCTTAGTCGCTCTCGCCCGCCGCCACGCACGTGTTCACCCTTGCCTCGGTGCGGTCGGCGGGGAGCAGGCTCGCCGTCAGTCCGGCGCAAGCCGCAAAGAACGCCAACGCCACGAAAAGATAGTTGAGCGAGCCGGTCCAATCGGCAATCGCCGGCACCAACGCCACGCCCAGCGTACTAACCCCAAGGGTAAGAACGAACTTCACGCCGAACATGCGGCCCCGCCAGGCCAACGGGGTATAGCGCGCCAGCAAAGCATTCTCCGCGGGCTGCCCCGCAACGTTGAGCCCCACCATCACTATAGCAAGCGCCACCAGGCCATAATTGAACGTCAGAAACGCCACCAAGATCACCGGGACCTGGAGAACCTGCGTCCACATGTAGACCCGCTTCAGCGAGAAGCGGTCGGCAAGCTCGCCGCCGACCAATTGTGTCGCTGCCGAAATCGCATAAACAAACGCAACCAGCGAGCCGACAGCCAGTGCGCTGCCATCGGCCACCAATCGATCGGCAAAGATCTTCGGCATCGCGACCGAGGTGCTTTGGAAGATCAACCCAACGGCAATGACGGTTGCGAACAGGGCCAGAAACGCGCGCCGGACGTCCTGGGCGGCCAGCGCGGGTGCCGTAGGCGGCGCCTCTCCGCGGGTCTCGCGAACGTCGCCACGTATGATCAAGACGACAAAGGCGACACCCACCGCCACAGCGACCAAACCGGGAACGAGAAACGCAGCCCGCCATCCAAAAAACTCGGCGAGAACGCCGGCGACCAGCGCGGCGCCGGCCGTGCCCATGCTCCCGAACACGCCGTTGATGCCGAGGGCACGACCCGGGTTCGGCGCATTGCGCACCAACCAGGAAATACCGACCGGGTGATAGATCGCGGCGGACGTGCCAATGGCCGTCAGGCCGACCAACAAACCGACGCGCCCTTCGGCCAGGCCGGTGACGATTGCGGCCCCGCCGACCCCGAAAAAAAACACCGCCATCATGCCCGGCGCGCTCCAACGATCGCCGAGCCACCCGGCAGGCAGCGCCGCCGCGCCGAACATTACGAACCCGGGCACCGCAAGCCACTGAAGGTCTGCATATGACAAACCGAACTCGGCTTCGATCACCAGCACGACCGTCGCATAGAGCAGCACAAACATGTGCGCGAACGTGTGGGCAACGGAGGACACCGCCAGCGCAATGCGTGTATCGCGATGGCCCAGGGAACCCCGGGCGCTCACCGATCAGGACCCTGCGAGCTCGTTGTTTCGCGGGCAATCCAATCGATATACGCCGGGTTGCCGTCCTCGATCGGCAGCGCCACCACGCACGGGCACGAATAAGAATGCATCGCCTTCACCCGCTCGGTTAGGGCTGGCACCAGTTCGGCCTGGGTCTTCAAGACAAGAACTGCTTCGGTGTCCTCTTGCACCGCGCCCTCCCACCAATAGATCGACGTCACGGGGTCGATAACGTTGGCGCATGCGGCAAGGCGCGCCTCAACCAGCGTGCGGCCGATTTGGACGGCCTCGGCACGATTGCCTGCGGTGATATAGACGAACCGCGCCGCGGTCATCGGCCGCTCCGGCGCGTTGCGTGCAAGGCAAGAATCGCGGTCGAGAACAGGATCATGCCGCCCGCTTGATGCGCCGCCGCAATCGGCACCGGTACGACGAAAATCAAGGTGGCGATGCCGAGCAACACCTGTCCGATCGCAACGAACGCCAGGGCGTTGATCCACCAAGAGACGCGCTCCTCGACCGCAATCCATCGGTGCACGAGCCAGAACAACAACACAACGGCCACAGTCACGATCCCGAAAACGCGATGCGTGAATTGGATGGTGATCGTATTCTCAAAGAAGTTGATCATCGTCGGGGTATGATCGAACAACCCGAGCGGCACCCAACGACCATCCATCAAGGGAAAGGTGTTGTAGGCAAATCCGGCATTGGTGCCGGCAACGAAACCGCCCGAAAGGATCACCACAAAGATCCACGGGATGAGGATACGGAGACCGGTCCGCGCTGCAGCGTTTCTCATCGCGCCGGAGACGGGGTGGAGCAGCGACAGGGCGGTCCACAGCATGTAACCGTAGATTAGCACCGCAAGCCCGAGATGCGCGGCCAATCGATACTGGCTGACGTCGGGTTGATCCACCAAACCGCTTTGCACCATGAACCATCCGAGCAGACCCTGCAGGCCGCCAAGCACGAACAGCGCCACCAGGCGCGGCGCCATCGCGCCGCTGATGCGACCGGTCAACAAGAAGAACAAGAACGGCAGCAAGAACGCAATCCCGATTACGCGGCCCAGCAAGCGGTGGGCGTACTCAAACCAAAAGATCGACTTGAACGCATCCAGCGTCATACCCGCGTTGATCTTTTGGTATTCGGGAAAGGCGCGATAACGCTCGAATACCTCTCTCCAGGCCGCCTCATTGAGCGGCGGGAGGACCCCCATGAAGGGCCGCCAGTCCACAATGGAGAGACCCGACTCGGTCAAACGCGTGACCCCACCCAGCACCACCATCGCGAAGACCAAGGCGCAGACGACCACGAGCCACCAGCCCACCGGGGTGGCAGAACGAGAAAAACCGCCGGATTGCCCGGGGTACAAGGCCAGCGTCTGGGTCATCGCAGGAACGTATCAGTCTTGGGCCACGTCGGCAGTAGGCGTGCGCGCGACCGGTTGTCACACAAATGTGGTGCGTCGTTTACCGTTGATTCACCATGGTTTGCAAGAATTCCTTGTCCGAGAATCTTAGCATCGCTACCATATCTTGGGCCTAAGGGCGGGGGAACGCGCCTATTTAGTTGAACAAACCCCTCAGGGAGGACGGTTGAAGCCTTTGTGCAACCGATCCTAGGAGGGATCCATATGCGCCCTTTTTGTCTCTAGCCCTCGGCGTGGCCTTTGCCACCGCTGCGATGGCTGCCCCAGCCGCCGCCCAGACCCGCATTTGCGGCCAATACGACGCAATCGTCGCCAAGCTCACCGCGCAATTCGGCGAAAAAGCGGTGGCGTCGGGCACATCCCATAACGGCCGCGCCTATGTCGAGTTTTGGGCATCCGAAAAGAGCGGCACCTGCTCGGTCGTGACCGTCATGCCCAACGGCATGTCCTGCCTGACCTCGGCAGGCCAGGACTTCCAGCCCTTGCCCGGCAAGATCGCGAAGGACCGCACGCCGGTGACGTGACCTATTCGGCGGCAGCAAAAATACCGACGGCGCTATAGCCGCCGCCGTCGGCATTAAATTGCCCACCCATTTCCGCGGCGGCATCGCCACCGCCCGACATGAACGAGCCGGTATAGCCGCCGGTACGACCGGCGCCGGCGATCGAGCCCGTGAACTTGTGGCGGGTCCCGTCCGCCGTGATCGCGAGCCCCGTCCCCGAGTAACTCGCCCCATCGAAATTCGAAATTTTGAATGTACTGGCCGACGTATTGTCGAAATTGACCGTCGCCGAAAGGCCGCCGATCGCTTGGTAGACCTGACTATTGGTGAACACGGTCCCAATGGCATGCCCGCTATAGGTCGCGGTGCCCTGGAGCGCGCTGATGGCAGCAAGGCCGGCGATCTCACCCACGACGTAATTAGCCAAGTGAATCATCTCGGAAGAACTCGAAGAGTTCGCGATCTTCCCGCCCCAGAATCCCCACGCCAAGTATTTGCAGTCGCAGGTCGAAACCCCGGTTGGAAGGAAACTCGAAGCAAACTGGCTCGACGACGAAACACTTACAAATGCGATGCTTGATTCGTTCTACGAGGACGAATTGATCGTCACGCTGCCGCCGCCATCTTGATCCCCGCCTGCCATCGTCTCGTCGTCGATGAACACGCTGTCCCCCGAGGTCGTGCTCCCGTCGCCGAACGCCGCATCCTTATCGCCCCAGGGGATTTGAAACGTCGGACCCGTCCCAAAGGCATTGTCGAATTTGAACAAGCCCTGCACTTTGTTGGCCGCCGCACTGGTTCTCAGTGTCGCGTCGAAGCTATTGCCGTTGAACCCTTGAAACATCGTCGTGGTCGACAGCGCGCCCGCCACCTCGGTCTGGTAGGCCCCACCCAGATAACCACCCATCGTTCGGGTGCTGCGCGTGCCCAATGTCGAGGTCGCGGGGACCGCGACGACCGTTGGAAAGAACGTCGTGGTTTGCGGCGACCCGCCGGGATTGAACCGCGTCGCCCCGGTGGTGCTGACCGTCGAATCGTTCAGATCGACCTGGGCGCTTTCCAGTACGAAATGAGCCGCGTTCGGTCCGAAGAAGTCGTTGCCAAGGCCATCATCAGCGGACGACAGCTCGGAGTCGGTCACGGTCGGCAATTTCACCAGGTTCTGCCGCGCGGTCCCGATAGCGCTGCCCCGAAGGAATGTCCGGCCATTTGAGTCGACCAGCACACGACCACCCCCGAGCGACATGACCGACTTCTGCGAGGTCCCCTGCCCGGTGATCGAAATCGTTCTGAACCCGAAGGAACGTTGCGCCGTGCTCGACCCTGAAACGTCCCAATAAATAGCTGCATCGGCGATGCCTTCGGCCTGCGGTACGGTGATACCCGACGAATCGGGTTGGCGCATGAACGGCACCCCCGAATTGAGACCGAAATCATCCTGGAGCGCGTAGAACGTCGCGCCCGAGGTCGGAATCGAACTGGTCGGCTTGCCGGCAAACCCGACAATGCGGTTTGTCGAGTTTGCCGTCTCGACCCCCTCTAGAAACAGGAACTGTGTGGTCGGAAAGTAGGTCACGTCTCCGCTAAACGTGCCGTTCGGCGACCCTGTCGCGATGGACGAAATAATGCCGGTGGTGCCGGTCCCGATCACCGGAAACTTGAAGGCGTTGCTCCCAAGCGTGGCCGAGAACACCCCCGAGGCGAGCGTCGCCCCCGAAAAGGGAATGTTGCTGGTCGACGTCTAATCTGCCGTACTGGTAAGCCGCGAAAACGAGCGCTTGAACCGTCCCGACAAATTCGTTGCCGAGGGCAGAAGATTCTGTCGGAGCGCGTTGTTTTGTTGCGCCTGATTAAGTGTGTCGCCCGGCTGCGGTCCTTCGCTGTCACCGCCGACCGCCGCGAGGACCCGTCGGGCGAATGCCACCACGATGGGCGAGGCCAGCGCCCGCGGCGCTTGTTGCGACCCCTGGGCACCGAGGTTGGTTTCGGCAACATACTGATCCGTCGGCACCTGCCGACGACCTTGGTTTTGGCCGCCGCCTTGTTGCTGGCCGGCCTGCTGCTGATTGCCAGCACCTTGGCCACCAGCACCTTGTTGTTGATCGCCGCCTGGCGATCCGTCGTCTTGCGGCGGCGGTGCGCTACGCTCTAGCGAGTTAAGAGCCGCATTCAGCTGCGCGGGCGGCGCCGGTGTGGGTGCGGAGGGGGCTTCGTCGGCAGTGGTCGCCGTGATCGCGAACCCTGGGCGGGTGGCAACCTGGGTTACCCCCGCTGCCGTAACCGTCATTTGGTCGCCGAACAGAAATGTCGCCTGTGTTGCGCCGCCGGGCTGCACGTTGACCAACGCGATCCCACCGCGAATACCGATGACCGCCGTCGGGGTCTTTAACGTCACCGGGTTGTTCTTGCTGATCTTGCCGCCGACAAAACGGAACACGCCCTTTGTCGCGGTGAGCGCCAAATTACCAACACCAGTCTCAGGATTGAAAACGAACTCGTCGAGGACAACCTCCGAATTCGGGCCGATCGTAAACGCGCTTTCGTCGACAAAGAGCATCTGGGCCTGACCGCCTTCGGTCGTGGCGATTCGTTCATTGGCAACGACGTTCACGCCGACTTCGAGCAAGCGCGGCGCAGCCTGTGGCGGCGTGCCTGTTGCATTGGGATTTAGGGCCTCCGTAACGCCGATCTCAGTGTCTTTTTGCGCAGCCTGGGCGTTAGCGACGAAGGGCGCGAGGAAAATACAGGAGGCAATGCCTAGGGAACCAAGCGTGCGAAATCTCACAAAACACCCTTGAACATGCCGCGATAACGCAGCGGCAACCATCCTCCCTACCGACTAGTACACAACTCGGTGCTCCTCGGATGCAGTCGATGCAATCGGCGTGGCCCCTCACGCAGCGTCACCGTATACTCCGGCGCAGAGCCAAAAATGACCTATTTCCAGCCA
>CALJDF010000218.1 GCA_938023835.1 uncultured Alphaproteobacteria bacterium | reverse complement strand
TCTAAAAACCGTTCGGCGCCATAGCTGTAAATCGGATTGTAGTAGCCCATCAGGATTATGGGCGTTTCCTGGTCGTGCTGCCGAAAAGCCGTGACCAACCCCAGCACATCGACAAGGGTCGTGCCCGCCGCCAGCGCGCGTAGGCTCGCTGCCTGAACCGCAGGACCGTCGGCCATCGGGTCGGAAAACGGCATCCCGAGTTCGATGATGTCCGCGCCAGCTTCAGGCAGCGCTTTCAGCAATGCGGCGCTGGTTTCGAGGTTGGGGTCGCCGCCGGTGATGAATGGGACAAAGGCCGCCCGGTTCGTGGCTCGTAGCCGCGCGAAACATTGGTCGAGGCGGTCGCTCATGTCAGATCGACCCCAAGCGCGTCGGCAACCGTGAAGACATCCTTGTCGCCGCGCCCGCACATATTCAGCAAGATGAGATGATCGGCGGGGAGCGACGGCGCAACACGCATGACATGCGCGAGCGCGTGACTTGGTTCGAGCGCGGGAATGATCCCTTCCAGTTTGCTACACAACTGAAAAGCCTCCAGCGCTTCGGTGTCGGTTGCCGACACATACTGAACGCGGCCTTGATCTTTGAGCCAGGCATGCTCGGGCCCGATGCCGGGATAATCGAGGCCGGCCGAGATTGAGTGCGCTTCGGTGATCTGGCCGTCGGCATCCTGCAAGAGATAGGTCCGGTTGCCGTGCAGGACGCCGGGGCGCCCACGGGTGAGCGATGCGGCGTGCTGTTCGGTGTCGACGCCCTTGCCGGCTGCCTCGACGCCGACGATGGCGACATCGGGATCGTCAAGGAAGGCGTGAAACAATCCGATCGCGTTGCTGCCTCCGCCGACGCAAGCGACCAACGTGTTCGGCACTCGGCCCTCGCGCTCGGTCATTTGCGCGCGCGCCTCGCGACCGATAACGGATTGAAGCTCGCGTACCATTTCGGGATAGGGGTGCGGGCCTGCGACGGTGCCGATGATATAAAAGGTGTCCTCGACGTTGGCGACCCAATCGCGCAGCGCCTCATTCATTGAATCCTTGAGCGTACCCGACCCCGAGGTAACAGGGCGCACCTCGGCCCCCAAGAGCTTCATGCGGAACACATTGGGCTGCTGGCGCCCAATATCGGTTTCACCCATATAGACAACGCACGGCATCCCGAAGAGCGCTGCCACGGTTGCGGTGGCGACACCGTGCTGTCCGGCACCGGTTTCTGCGATGATCCGTGTTTTGCCCATGCGCCGCGCCAACAAAATCTGACCCATACAGTTGTTGATCTTGTGCGAGCCAGTGTGGTTGAGCTCGTCGCGCTTGAAGTAGATGGTTGCGCCGCCGAGATGGTCGGTCAGCCGATCAGCCCGATACAGGGGGCTCGGCCGACCGACATAGTCGCGCAAATACATATCGAGTTCGTCACGGAAGGCCGCGTCGTTTCGCGACTCGTTCCACGCTTGCTCGACCGAAAGAATAAGCGGCATCAAGGTCTCGGCGACAAAACGGCCGCCGAACATGCCAAAACTGCCGGCATCGGCTGGCCCGGTGCGGTAGGAGTTGGCGGTCGTCATCAGTTAAGACCCGCTGCTGTCGCGAGAAAGGTTTGGATCTTTTCGTGATCCTTCACGCCGCGCGCGGATTCGACACCAGACGAGACGTCGACGAATTGAGCGCCTGAGACGGCAATTGCTTCGCTGAGACTTTCGGCGTTTAAGCCGCCGGATAGGAACCAAGGCCGCTTGCTCGAAACGTCCGACAGCAGCGACCAGTCGAAGGCGCGCGCATTGCCGCCCGGCACGACGTCTTCTGGTTTGGTTTTGGCATCGAACAGCAGCATATCGGCGACCTCATCATATTGGCGGGCGTTGGCGACATCGCGTGCATCGGCAACGGCGATCGCTTTAATCACCTGGCAACCCGATCGGTCTCGTATTTCTGCCACCCGCGCCGGCGTTTCCTCTCCATGAAGTTGCACCATGTCGGCCTCCAATGCGTCGACAATGGCTTCAAGGGAGTCGTCCGTTGGGTCGACCACGACCGCAACCTTCCGTACTGAGGCCGGTACCTGTTTGGCGAGGTCTTGCGCCGTGTTCGGTTGGATCGCACGGGGGCTAGGCGGAAAGAACACGAAGCCGACAAATTGCGCGCCGCCTTGTACCGCCACCTCGACGCTTTCGCGCGTGGACAGGCCACAAATTTTGACGGCCACCGCCATCACGCGGTGTCGCCGGCAAGGTCGGCAGTGATGGCTTGCGCGGCAGCGGCGGGATCGGTCGCACCGGTGATCGGGCGCCCAATAACCAAGACATCTGCACCGCGTTGCACGGCGTCGGTCGGTGTCATGGTCCTCTTCTGATCACCGGTCGCGCTGCCACGCGGTCGGATGCCCGGCACGACGAGTTTGAAGTCCGGGCCGCATTCCTTGCGTAAGATCGATATCTCTTGTGCCGAACATACCACACCGTCGAGGCCGGCCTTTTGCGCCAGCGCGGCGAGCCGCAACACCTGATCCCCGGGCGTGCCCTGGACGCCGATGTCCGTTAGGTCGTCGGCATCAAGGCTGGTCAACACGGTGACCGCCAGGACCCAGGGCGGTGTCGTCGCTTCGTGCGCGGCGCTCCGGGCAGCTTCCATCATCGCACGCCCCCCGGCGGCATGGACGTTAAGCATTGTTGGGGAAAGCGCACAGGCAGCGCGCACCGCGCCGGCGACGGTGTTGGGAATGTCATGGAACTTTAGGTCGAGGAAGAACGGTGTGCCTTCGGGAACGACCTGCTGAACGCCAGAGGGGCCATGCGCGGTGAAGAATTCTTTCCCGATCTTGAGGCCGCCAACGTGGCCCTTAAGGGCTTGCCCCAACGATGCGGCACGGCCGACATCGGTGGTGTCGAGGGCACAGAAGATAGGATTTGACTTGAACATGACGCCCTTGGGGCTTGGTCCGCTGACGCTGTTTAGCACCGCGACCTAATGGTGGCAAACAAGGGTCAAGCGGTGCCGCGTGTCGCGGTCTCAAAGGCCAGAGCGGCGGCGGCCCAATCTTCAATTGCGGTGCCGACCGATTTGAACATGGTGATGTCGTCATCGCGGGTACGGCCGGTGTCGGTGCCCTGGAACAACCCGATCAAGTCGCCCAACACATCGGTTTCAACCATGACGCCGCGGGCGATCGGTAGCAGAATGTCGCCGGCCTCGGCGAACGCGCCTTCGCGAGTATCAACGAAGACCTGGGCGCGCCGCACGGTACCGTCGTCGGTCTCGCGCATGTCGCGTCGAAAGGCGCCAACGACGTCGGTACCGCGCGGGCGTCGAACCCTTCGTCGCGTAGATCGGCGGCGAGCACTTCGGCTCGCGCCGGGCTGCGGTTCCAAACCTCGATTTTCTGAATGGGGCGGACGGCGGCGTGGGCACGGACAAGGTGCCCCCCCAACGCACCCGCGCCCATTAAGAGCAGGTGTTTTGCGTCGGCCCGGGCGAGGAAACGGGCCGCGAGGGCCGATGCCGACGCGGTGCGCCGGAGGGTGAGTTCGGGGCCGTCCAGCGTCGCAAGCGGGGCGCCGGTGTTCGCGTCGATCAGAACCACGGTTCCCGGCACCGACGCCAATCCCCGCGCCATGTTGTCGGGAAAGACCGAGATCATTTTGACGACAACGTAGTGGCCTGCGCGCCATGCCGGCATGACGAGCATGGCACCATCGTTCCCGCCCGGAACCTCGATCTCATAATGGTGGCGCAATGGGGTCGTCACGCCGTCCCGGAACGCACGTTCGATGGCGTCGACCAGTGCCGCATACGGCAGTGTTGCGGCAACAGC
>CALJDF010000217.1 GCA_938023835.1 uncultured Alphaproteobacteria bacterium | reverse complement strand
TGGATAAACGCGCCGATCAGGTCGTCGTTTTTGTTTGTGAGGACCGGGCCGGCGCCCACGTTGTAGTTGAGCATCGGCAACGGATCGCCGGGGATCTTCTTCATCCAAGTCGCCGCATTGATCACTTCGTCAATGTGGTTGAAGCGATCTTGGACGTAGAAAACGCTCAGGCCGGGCTTGATCGCCCCGTCGGCGGGCTGGGGGCTTGCCGCCATGATCGCCTCGGCAGCCATACTCGATGGCGCGTTGATAACGCCGACCAATGCCGTCGCCGCGAGAGCCGCGGCAAGTGATAGTGAACGCAGCATGACCAAATTTCTCCTCAAACTCCTTCGAATAATTCCATTGAGTTCTCGTGAAGACAACCATGATTCTGTGGCTTATTCGCGGCACCGCATTGACATTCCGGTGTAAGCCTCATATATCCGCGGCGGGCTACAACCCCCCAACGGGTTGCGCTATTCTGGAAGGAATAGAAACATGACGACGACACCCCCGCGCCCGGCGCGCCGCCCGGCAAATCCGCTTTTTTCTTCCGGGCCCTGTACCAAAAGACCGGGCTGGTCTGCCGACGCCCTTAAGGACGCCTGCCTGGGTCGGTCGCACCGGTCAAAGGCCGGCAAAGCCCGCATCAAAGCGGTTCTCGACCAGTCTCGAACGCTTCTCGGCTTGCCCGACGACTATCGCATCGCCATCGTCCCGGCGTCCGACACCGGCGCCGTCGAAATGGCACTCTGGTCGCTCCTGGGGCCTCGCGAGGTCGATGTTCTGGCCTGGGAAAGCTTCGGCCAGGGTTGGGTCACGGACATCGTCAAGCAGCTCAAACTCGAAGGCGTTCGCACCCTGAAGGCCGACTATGGCGCGTTGCCGGACCTCGGCGAGGTCGATTTTGCGCGCGACGTGGTCTTCACCTGGAACGGCACAACCTCGGGCGTATGCGTCCCCAATGGCGACTGGATTGCCGACGAACGCGACGGGCTGACGATTTGCGATGCCACGTCGGCCGTTTTCGCCTTCGACCTGCCGTGGGACAAACTCGATGTCACCACCTACTCCTGGCAAAAGGTCCTCGGCGGCGAGGCGGCGCACGGCATGTTGATCTTGTCGCCCCGTGCGCTCGCCAGACTTGAAAGCCACCAGCCTTCCTGGCCGATGCCCAAAGTTTTTCGCATGACAAAGGGCGGCAAACTCGACGAAGCGTTGTTTACCGGTGCCACCATCAACACCCCGTCGATGCTGTGCGTCGAGGACGCGCTGGATGCCCTGCAATGGGTCGCGTCCGTTGGCGGGTTGCCGGAGATGGTCGCGCGCGCAAAACGAAACCTCGGCGTTCTGGAGACCTGGGTGGCAGCCACCCCATGGGTCGATTTCCTCGCTGAAGACGCCGCGAGCCGTTCTCCCACGTCGGTGTGCCTCAAGATTGTCGACCCCTGGTTTGCCGGTCTTGATGCCGACGCCCAGGCGGCGACAGCCAAGAAAATCGGTGCGGCGCTCGAGGCCGAGGGCGTCGGGCTCGATGTCGACGCCTATCGCGACGCGCCGCCGGGTTTTCGCATTTGGTGCGGTGGCACGGTCGAAGAGTCCGACCTCGCGTCGCTGACCCCGTGGCTCGATTGGGCCTTCGAAACCGTAAAAAATTCAGACGCTTAGCCGCGAGAGAACGCGACCCATGCCCAAAGTATTGATCTCCGACAAACTCAGCCCCGATGCCGCCCGCATCTTCAAAGAGCGCGGGGTCGACGTGGATGAGAAGGTCGGGATGACGCCTGACGAACTCATCGCGTGCATTGGCGATTACGATGGGCTGGCGGTTCGCTCCTCCACCAAGGTCACCGAAAAGGTTCTCGCTGCGGCGACGCAACTCAAGGTTATTGGCCGCGCCGGGATCGGTGTCGACAATATCGATGTGCCGGCCGCTACCGCCCGCGGCGTCATCGTGATGAACACGCCGTTCGGCAACTCGATCACCACGGCCGAACACGCGATTGCCATGATGTTCTCCTTGGCGCGGCAAATCCCCGCCGCCGACGCCTCGACCCATGCCGGCAAATGGGAGAAATCTCGCTTTATGGGCGTGGAGGTCTACGGCAAGACCCTTGGTTTGATCGGTTGCGGCAACATCGGGTCGATCGTCGCCGACCGCGCCTTGGGCCTGAAGATGAAAGTGGTCGCCTACGATCCCTATCTCTCGCCGGATCGGGCCGCCGATCTCGGTGTTGAGAAGGTTGAGCTCGAAGAGCTTTTCGCCCGCGCCGATTTCATCACGTTGCATACGCCGCTGACCGAAGCCACGCGCAATATCATCGACAAAGACGCGATTGCCGCGATGCGCGACGGTGTCCGGATCATCAATTGTGCCCGCGGTGGCCTGGTCGTCGAAGAAGACCTCAAAGCGGGCATCGAATCGGGCAAGGTCGCTGGCGCGGCGATGGATGTCTTCACCGTGGAACCGGCGAAGGAAAACATCCTGTTCGGCGTTGACGGCATCATCGCGACGCCGCATCTCGGTGCGTCCACCAGCGAGGCGCAGGAAAACGTTGCCGTTCAGGTTGCCGAGCAAATGGCCGACTACCTCACGGTCGGCGCGGTCACCAACGCCCTCAATATGCCGTCGATCAGCGCCGAGGATGCGCCGAAGTTGCGGCCTTATCTCAGATTGGCCCAGCAGGTCGGCAGCTTCCTGGGGCAGCTTGTCGATTCCGGCATGAAGCGGGTACGGATCGACTACGAGGGGCAGGTTGCGCTGCTCAACACCAAGCCGCTGACGGCGGTCGTTCTCGAGGGGTTGCTGCAGCCGCAAATGGACAGCGTCAACATGGTCAACGCGCCGGTCATCGCCCGCGAGCGGGACATCGATGTGACCGAAGCCACGAATGAGCGCAATGCGGAATACCACTCCCTGATCCGCCTCACCGTCGAAGGCGACGGCAACGACAAGGTTGTCGCCGGCACGCTATTCGCCGATAGCAATCCGCGGATCGTCCACGTCAACGGGATCGACATCGAGGCCGAGCTCGCCACCAATACACTGTTCGTCACCAACGACGATTTGCCGGGGTTCATTGGTCGGCTCGGGATGGAGTTGGGTGAATCGGGGGTCAACATCGCGACCTTCCATCTGGGTCGCAAAGCATCGGGTGGCGAAGCGATGTCGCTTGTCGCCACCGACGACCCGGTGAGCGAGGACGTGCTAAAAAAGATCCGCTCGCTGCCGCTGGTCAACGCGGCAAAATCGCTGCATTTCGCCTAGCGAACCAGCCCGGACAAACCGACGGGCACCGAGTAGAATTCAGCCCGACATGACATCAGACCCCAGCAAAGGCCTGCTTCCCGCCGGTCTCTCCGACGATCTGCCGCCCGAGGCGGACATCGAAGCCGAAACCGTGACGGCCCTCATGGCGACGTTTCGGGCGCATGGCTACGAGCGCGTGAAGCCGCCGTTGATCGAGTTCGAGGAAAGCTTGCTCGACGGTCCGGGTGCGGCGCTCGCACAGCAAATGTTTCGGGTGATGGACCCTCAATCGCAACGCATGCTGGGCGTGCGTGCGGATATTACGGTGCAGGTGGCGCGTATCGCTGCCACCCGTCTCGGCGAGCGTCCCCGACCCCTGCGGCTGTCCTATGCGGGGCAAGTTCTTCGCACGCGCGGCAGCCAGCTGCGACCCGAGCGCCAATTTTCGCAAGCGGGTTTCGAGCTTATCGGATCCGACGGCCTAGAGGCCGACGCCGAAGCGATCTTGGTGGCCGCCGAAGCCCTCCAAAGCGCCGGGGCAACGAACCTCTCGATCGATCTCACGGTGCCGCATTTGGTTGGTGTCTTGGCTGCCGATGCAGGAATCGCTGGGTCGCGTCTTGCGCAATTGCGGGATGCGCTCGATCGTAAAGATGCGGCGGCCCTTGCCGAGGCGGTTAGCGACAACGGCAAGCGCCTACAACGCCTTTTGGAAATGAGCGGCCCGATTGACGAGGCGCTCGCGGGTCTCAAGTCCATGGAACTACCGGCGGCGGCCGCCGAAATCGTTGCGGCGGTCGAGGCCTTGCTGGCACTGGTCAGGCCCCATCTCGGCAACCTCCTTCTGACGCTCGACCCCACCGAGTACCGAGGCTTCGAGTACCACACCGGGATCAGTTTTTCGGTCTTCGCGCGCGGCGTGCGCGGCGAACTCGGTCGCGGTGGGCGCTATGTCCTACAAGACGACGAACCGGCAACGGGATTTTCGGTCTATCTCGATTCGCTCCGTCGCGCCTTGCCGGCCCAGCGCAACGGGACCCGTGTCTTTGTTGCCGCTTCCGAGGGCTTTAGCGCCCTCAAAACACTTCATGAAGAGGGATGGCGCACGGTGCGCGGTCTCAGCGCCGTTGCAGACCCCACGGCCGAGGCCCTTCGGCTTGGCTGCACGCATGTTTTCTTGGATGGATCCGTCCACGCGATCGGAGACGCCACAACGAAGAGCAAGAAAAGCTAATGGCCAATGTCGCAGTGGTTGGCTCCCAGTGGGGAGACGAAGGCAAAGGAAAAATCGTCGACTGGTTGTCGGAGCGCGCGGATGTCGTGGTCCGGTTTCAAGGCGGGCACAATGCGGGTCACACCCTCGTCGTCGACGGCGTTGTTTATAAGCTGAGTTTGCTCCCGTCCGGCGTCGTGCGCGGTGGCAAATATTCGATCATCGGCAACGGTGTGGTGGTTGATCCGTGGGCCTTGCTTGCCGAGATCGATACCTTGCGCGATCAAGGTGTCGAGATTACCCCTGACAATCTTGCGATCGCTGAAAATGCCACGCTGATATTGTCGCTTCATCGCGAACTCGATGCTTCGCGTGAAGACTCCAATTCCGGCATGAATATCGGCACAACCCGCCGCGGGATCGGGCCGGCCTATGAAGACAAGGTTGGTCGACGCGCCGTCCGAGTTTGCGATTTGGCCGATCCGCAGATTCTCGATGAAAAGGTGCGGGCGCTCTTGCCACATCATAACGCGCTCCGGACTGGGTTCGGGCGCCCGTCGATCGATGGGGCCGAAATCCGCGCGGCCCTCGACGAGGTTGCGCCGAAAATCCTGCCCTTCGCCAAACCGGTTTGGTCGCAACTCGAGGACTACCGCGTGGCGGGCACACGAATCTTATTCGAAGGCGCGCAAGGGACGTTGCTGGATAACGATCATGGCACGTACCCGTTTGTAACCTCGTCCAACACGATGGCCGGCCAGGTTGCCGTCGGTGCCGGTGTCGGTCCCGGCGCGGTGGGGTACGTCCTCGGGATCACGAAGGCCTACACAACGCGCGTAGGCGAGGGGCCGTTTCCGTCCGAACTCCTGGACGACACTGGCCAAACGCTAGGCGAGCGTGGCAACGAATTCGGCACCGTCACCGGGCGGGCGCGGCGTTGCGGTTGGTTCGACGCGGTTCTCGTGCGCCAAGCCGTCAAGACCGGCGGGATCGACGGGATCGCTTTGACCAAGCTCGATGTCCTGGATGGCCTGCCCGAGATTCGCATTTGTATTGGCTATCGCCTCAACGGGGAGGAATTGCAGCACCTCCCGGCGAGCATGAGCGCCCAGGCGGCCGTCGAACCGATCTACGAAACCCTCGAAGGGTGGCAAGAATCAACCCAGGGTGCGAGAACCTGGACCCAGCTTCCGGCCACCGCGATCAAGTACATTCGCCGCGTAGAGGAATTGATAGAGGCCCCCGTCGCGCTCCTGTCGACAAGCCCGGAACGGGAAGACACCATCTTGGTGCACGACCCGTTTCGCGACTAGCCTCGGCGTTTCTTAGTTCGGCAAGAGCTGAGTAGAGAGGCGCTGTTCGATCGCCGCGTTACGCATCGCTTTCTGAAGTTTTTCGAAGGCCCGTACTTCGATCTGGCGAACCCGCTCGCGGCTGATGTCGTAAGTCTGCGACAATTCCTCAAGCGTCGACGGTTCGTCCTTTAGACGCCGTTCAGTCAGGATGTGTTGCTCGCGTTCATTGAGCGTGCCCATTGCTTCTTTCAAAAGGACCCGACGGCTTTCCAGTTCTTCGGACTCGGCCAGAATGGTTTCTTGGCTCGGGGCGTCATCCTCAAGCCAATCCATCCACTCGCCGTCGCCATCGATGCGCATCGGCGCATTCAACGAATGATCGCTCGCCGATAGCCGGCGGTTCATGTTAACGACTTCCGTCTCGGAGACCTTGAGCCTGGTCGCGATTTCTTTGACGTTGTCGGGATGGAGGTCGCCTTCTTCCAAAGCGTTGATCTGTCCTTTGATCTTGCGCAGGTTGAAGAACAGCTTCTTCTGCGCCGCGGTCGTGCCCATCTTCACGAGCGACCACGAATGCAGGATGTACTCTTGGATCGAGGCGCGAATCCACCACATCGCGTAGGTCGCCAAACGGAACCCGCGATCGGGATCGAAGCGTTTCACCGCCTGCATCATCCCAACATTGCCCTCGGAGATTAGTTCGCTCACCGGCAAGCCATACCCGCGATAGCCCATGGCAATCTTGGCCACGAGGCGTAGGTGGCTGGTGACGAGCTGGTGCGCGGCTTCGGAATCCTCATGCTCACGCCAGCGTTTGGCGAGCATGAATTCCTCGTCCGGCTCCAGCATCGGAAACTTGCGGATCGCCTGCAGATAGGAGGACAGGCTGCCTTCTGTCGAAACGCTTGGGATCGTTGCTGTTCGTGCGGTCATCGTGCCCCTCATGCGGAGGCCGCGCGACGTCCAAGGCGCGCGGCGCTTTCCTATTAAATAAGCGCTCTATATCCGAGTTCAAGGGTGGGTTATTGGTTTTTCCGTTCGCTCAGCCATGTCAGCAAGTCATTGAAATCATGCGGGAGTTTGCTCTCGAACTCCAACCATGTGTGGGTGATGGGGTGGCGAAACCCCAGAAATCCGGCATGGAGGGCCTGTCGGTCGATGGGGAGCTTCACGGCGCGCGCGCGCCCATAGACCCGGTCGCCGATGATGGGGCAGCCGGCATGGCTCAAGTGGACCCGGATTTGATGGGTTCGACCGGTGGCCAGTCGGCATTCGATCAGGGCGGCGTCACGCCCAAACCGGCGCACCGTTTTGTAGCGGGTGAGGGCGGTTTTTCCGCGACCCTCGGCGACCACGGCCATCTTTTTGCGAT
>CALJDF010000216.1 GCA_938023835.1 uncultured Alphaproteobacteria bacterium | reverse complement strand
TTCTATCCCGACCTGCCGCAGGGCTATCAAATCTCGCAATACCTCCAGCCTGTCGTCGGCGCCGGTACGCTCGTTTTGGATATGGAGGACGGTACGTCGCGCGAGATCGGGATCACCCGGCTCCACCTCGAGCAAGATGCCGGCAAAAGCGTGCATGACATGCACCCCGATCGCACCTATGTGGATCTCAACCGATCGGGCGTGGCGCTGATGGAAATCGTTTCCGAACCCGACCTGCGCTCGCCCGAAGAGGCCGGCGCGTATTTGCGCAAGATGCGGTCGATCCTGCGATATCTCGGCACCTGCGACGGCAATATGGAAGAAGGCAGCATGCGGGCCGATGTTAATGTGTCGGTGCGCCGCCCGGGAGAAGAGTACGGGACGCGTTGCGAAATCAAGAACGTCAACTCGGTCCGGTTCGTTCAGCAGGCCATCGAAGTCGAGGCGCAACGCCAGGTCGATATTCTCGAAGACGGCGGCGAAATCATCCAAGAAACGCGCTTATTCGATTCGCGGAAGAACGAGACGCGCTCGATGCGTTCCAAAGAAGAGGCCCACGACTACCGCTACTTCCCCGATCCGGATCTGTTGCCGCTTGAGTTCGAGCAGGCCTGGGTCGACGACATCGCCGCGTCCTTGCCGGAGCTACCCGACGATCGAAAGGCACGGTTCGTCGGCGACCTTGGCCTTTCGCCCTACGACGCCGGCGTCTTGGTTGCCGAAAAAGAAGTCGCCGACTATTTCGAAACCGTTGCAACCGGGCGCGATGCCAAGGTGGCGGCAAACTGGATCACGGGCGATTTGTTCGGCGCCTTGAACAAAGCGGATTTGGACATAGCGGAGTCTCCCGTCGCCGCCGCCGATCTTGTTGCGCTCATCGACTTGATTACCGACGACACAATATCGGGTCGGATCGCGAAAGACGTCTTCGACACCATGATCAAAACCGGGCGTGCACCCGGCGAGATCGTCGAAGAAAAAGGTCTGCGCCAAGTCACCGATACTGGTGCGATCGAAGCCCTTGTCGATGCGGTGCTGGAAGGCAATCAGGACAAGGTTGAGGAATACCGGGGCGGCAAAGATAAGCTGCTCGGCTTTTTTGTCGGCCAAGTGATGAAACAGTCGCAAGGCAAAGCCAACCCGAAGATCGTCAACGACCTTCTGAAACAGAAACTCGGCCAGCCGGGGGCCTAGTGAACGCGGGTCGGCCTTACCCGCGCGATGCCATGGGCACTGCCCATGCGCCCGTCGATTCGAACGAGGCGCGAATCGTCTCTTTGGTCCCGAGCATCACCGAGCTCTTGTTCGACCTCAATCTTGGCGATCGGGTGGTTGCACGGACCCAGTTCTGCGTGCACCCCGAAGGTAAGGTCGATGCGCTGCCCAGCGTTGGCGGGACAAAGAAGATCAAGATGGAGCGCCTGCGCGCACTGGAACCGACGCACGTCATTCTGAATGTCGACGAAAATACCAAGGAGCTTGCGGAGTCCCTGCGCGCCTTCGTGCCCAATCTTGTCATCACGCATCCGCTCCAGCCGCGCGACAATCTCGATCTGTTCCGTATGCTGGGCGGGATTTTCGACCGCGCCGAACGCGCCGAGGCGCTGTGTCAGGACTTCGAAATCGCCTTGCGGTCGGTGATGACGTTTGCCCCGCGCCTCACTGACCAGCGTGTTCTCTACCTGATTTGGAAAGATCCGTGTATGACGGTCGCGCCAAGCACCTACATCGCCCGCATGTTGGAGCTGGTTCGCTGGCGCACGGTCTCTACCGATACGCGCGTGCGCTATCCCACGATCCAGATGACGCCGAAGTTATTGGAAGGCGTGGATATCGTCTTGTTCTCGACCGAGCCGTTCAAATTCACCGAAGACCATATCGCCGAATTTCGCAACAAGTTCAGGCTCCCACGAAAGCCCATGCGCATCATCGACGGCGAGATGGTATCCTGGTACGGCAGTCGGGCGATCAAAGGCTTGAACTACCTGCGACAGACGTCAACGGAAACCAAATAACCGCCGCCACGAACGGCGAGGGAAGATGGCATGATCGATCTCTACACGTGGCCCACGCCCAACGGGCATAAGGTCCACATCCTGCTCGAAGAACTCAAGCTGCCGTATAAGGTAAAGCCCATCAATATCGGCAAGGGCGATCAGTTCAAGCCGTCGTTCTTGAAAATCAGCCCCAACAACAAGATGCCGGCGATCGTCGATCGCAAGGGTCCGGGCGGCAAGCCGATTTCGATCTTCGAATCCGGCGCGATCCTCATGTACCTTGCGGAGAAGGAGGGCAAGTTCCTCCCCAAGGCGACGCGCCCGAAATACCAAGTCATCCAGTGGCTAATGTTTCAGATGGCGAGCGTCGGCCCGATGCTCGGTCAGGCCCATCATTTCCGCAATTATGCGCCTAAACGCATTCAATATGCTTATGACCGCTACACCAACGAGGCGACGCGCATTTATGGCGTCATCGACCGACAACTCAAGAAGTCGGGATTCATCGCCAACGACAAGTACTCGATCGCCGACATGGCGATCTTTCCGTGGTTAAGGTCGCACGCGAACCAGGGTCAAAAGCTCGAGGACTACCGTCATCTCAAGCGTTGGTATGAGGTGATTGAGGCGCGCCCGGCGGTACAGCGCGGGCTTCAGGTGCTGGCCGACCAGCGGCGTGCGGGGCCGATGACCAAGGCAAACAAGACTGTGCTCTTCGGCGCGGCTCAGTACAAACGTCGCTAGGGAGAGAGATCATGATTCGTTGCTATTCCTGGCCGACGCCCAACGGCATCAAAGTTCACACGATGCTCGAGGAAACGCGCCTCGACTACAAAGTGGCCGGGATCGACATCACCAGCGGTGATCAGTTCAAGCCGTCGTTCCTGAAGATCAGCCCCAACAACAAGATGCCCGCAATCGTTGACGAGAAGGGGCCGGGGAACAAGCCGATCGCGGTCTTCGAGTCGGGCGCCATTCTCATGTATCTCGCCGAAAAGACCGGCAAGTTCATGCCCAAGCGCACGCGCGAACGTTACGAAGTCATCCAGTGGCTGATGTTTCAGATGGGCGGCGTGGGGCCGATGCTGGGTCAAGCGAATTTTTTCCGGAAGTATTGCCCGGAGAAGATTCCCTATGCGCTCAAGCGCTACACCAACGAAGCGGGCCGCTTGTATAACGTGCTCGAAACGCGCTTGAAACGGCACGAATACCTGGCGAACGATAAATACTCGATTGCCGACATGGCGGTATGGCCATGGATCATTCCGTATTTCCAGGGCGTCAAGCTGGGCGACTACAAGCACCTCCAGCGCTGGTACCTCCAAATCGAAAAACGTCCCGCCGTTCAGCGCGGATTGAAAGTGCTGTCCGACCGCCAAGCGCCAGGTGAAGAGATCAAGATGGATAAGACGGCAAAGGAACGTCTCTACGGCAAGACGCAGCGCGACGCCGGCAAACGCCGGGTCGCTTCCTAGGGCCGTCCTTGTCGGCCATATCACGCGCCTCGGTGCAGCGGGTGTGCGATGCCCTCGTGCAAGCGGGGTCCGGCGCCGAGGTTGTTGAGCTAACCGATACGGTGCGCACGGCACAAGACGCCGCATCTTCGTTGGGTTGTCCGCTCGGCGCGATCGTCAAGTCCCTTGCGTTCCAATGCGGCGACGAGGTCGTCATGGCCTTGGTCGCCGGCGATCGTAAATGCCTCCCCGAAGAGTTACGCGCGGCACTCGGGCGAACCGGATCGATCAAGATCGTCGACGCCGACCGCGTGCGCGCGGCAACGGGGTTTGCCATCGGCGGCGTGGCGCCTATTGGGCACCCCACGACCATCGCCATGGCGATTGACGACAGCTTGCGTCGCTTCGACACCGTTTACGCCGCTGCGGGTCATCCCCATTGTGTGTTCGCGACGACCGTCGAGGAATTGGTGGCGCTCACCGGCGCTCGCATTGCCGCGGGCATTTCGCGCTAGGGATCAGTCTTCGTCGTCGATCCAACGGTGCATCTTCATGACATCTTCTGCACGACCGCGTTCCCAGTTGGTGGCGGCGCCAATCGGCGGCACGGGATCCGCACTGCCCTGTCCGATCGACAGTTCATAAATCGGGTACTCATTACTTTTGGGCTGCGCGCGCCAACATTTCCTGGGCCCACGCCTCAGCCGCGTCCCGGTCGGCAAACGCCTCCAAGACGTTGTAGGACTCGCGCCGTGACAGGTGTGGCTGTGCGAACACCCGCTCACACACGAGATAAATCTTGTCGTTCATTATTGAACTGCCCCAGTCGGCTCGCCCTGGAGCCTAGAGTATAGGCGCTTCCTAGGGCGTCGTCTTTGGGAAAGACGTCGGGCGTTAACCAATTGATTTGGGTTTGATTGCAGCCATATTTCGACCGGCCGGCGGTGGCACCTTGCACGTTTGACACCTCCCGGAGCCCCGACTACAACGCAGACTCGAGGAGAGGTGGCCGAGTGGCTGAAGGCGGCGGTTTGCTAAACCGTTGTACGGGGTAAACCCGTACCGAGGGTTCGAATCCCTCTCTCTCCGCCAACTAGTCTGCTCTCGGTACTGACAAGTTAAGTCGTCCAAGGCGACAAGATTCCTGCTGTTCCACAGATTCAAGCGGCGATGGTCGCCGCTTCCCACACTCGGTCGGCCTGGGCTCTCAGGCTCCGAAGAGTTCGTCGGGAGATGAGATGGGACTGGATATTGAAGGTGTTGTAAACGGCGGCGTGGCTGGCGAGGAACCGTTGGGCTGAGCCCTGGGATTTGAACTTCTGCTGCTTCCGCTCACGACGCCGGATCACCAGGTGAGAGTTTTCAACCCGGTTGTTCTCGCGCATGCCACCTGGCTGATGGCGGTTCGTCAGATTCAGATCCGAGACTGCGGCGCCATACGACGCCAGCTTGTCCGTGGTGATCGTCTCGGGGTGAACGCCCTGGTTCTTCAGGAGTCGCCGTAGCAGCTTCAAGGCCGCGGCCTTGTTGCGCCGCTTCTGGACCAGGACATCGAGCACCTCGCCCTCGTC
>CALJDF010000215.1 GCA_938023835.1 uncultured Alphaproteobacteria bacterium | reverse complement strand
AGAAGTAGAGAAGGCCGCAGCGGCGCTGGGGATCACCGTCCACGATCATCTTGTGATCGGCGGGCAAGACCAGGCGAGTTTTCGCGCGCTGGGGCTGCTCAGTACGTAGCGAAACAGGCCCCATGCGGAAGTTAGGCGCCGATGACGGATTCGCCGGCGATCTGAACCCGATGGGCGAGACGCGGGGCGGAGGACGCAAAAGCCGTCCGCGCGTGCATGGTGCATCGGTTGTCCCAAAGCAGAAGGTCGCCCGGGCGGTTGACCGTACGCCGCCATATGCAGCGCTCATCTGTGGCGTGCGCCCACAGCGCATCCAAGAGTTCCTCGCTTTCCGCAACGGGATACCCGCAGACATAGGCATACGGCCGGCGTCCAAGATAAAGGGCACGTTTGCCCGTTACCGGATGGACGCGCACCAAGGGATGACGTGGCCCATTGCCCTTGGACACATCGGTGGGCGGTGTCACGCCGGCACGCAGGACGTTGGCGCTGTTGAGGCTCGGGTCATGGATAAGCACCCGGCCCGTGACCCTCTCTTTCAACTCCACCGTGAGCGTTTCGTAGGCCGCATACATGTTGCAGAAGATCGTGACCCCACCTTCGGGTGGCGATTCTTTCACAGCGAATAAGCTGCCCTTGGGTGGCACGTCGCGGTAGGAATTGTCCGAGTGCCATTGGACATGTTTGTTCTGGAAGCCCTTGAGATAGCTAGCTGGCGGCTTTGGTGCCTCGTTGAGTTCCGGATCGTTCACAATGACCAAGACTTCAGGCGGCAGCCCCGTCGCCGGTTGATCGACATGGCTCATGTCCTCTAACCGCCCAAGGCGACGGCCAAACGCGACGTGTTGCGCGACCGTTAGCGGCTGATCATGCCATTCCAACACCAGGTGTCGCGCCCAAGCGCGCTCGATCGCCGCCAGGGTCGCATCGTCGATATCGGCAGTTAGATCAATGCCCCGAACCTCAGCCCCGAGCGGGCCATCGGCGGGGACGACCTCGATCGCGCCGTCGGCATAGGGCGGTTCCCGTCGCATCGTCGATCTGTGCCGTTACTCCGCGGGTGGCGCTTGGGCGAAGGATTTCGAGCGTTCCAATTTTGGCCCCGGCGTACCAGCGATTTCTCGCACGAGTTTGTTGAGAACCGCGGCCGAAAACGCGTGGAAATTCTGCGCTGACACAACGAATGCGCCGGGGCCGCCGACGATCTGTTCACCGTAGTAAAGATCAAGGTCGGGGAAGTCTGTCAGGATGGCCAACCCGTTGATCGTGATCCCTGCCTGGACCGCGACATCGCGCGCGATGGTCGGTTCGTAGCCGATGTTGTTGGTACCATCCCCTGAAATATCGATCACCATGCGATTACCCTGATAGCCGTTGCCGCGAAACAGGCGCGCACTGGTCTCGATCACATTGCTGAGCGATGTGCCGTCACGAAGGATGAAGCGTGGCGTGGAAAGAATCTTCTCGACGAACTCGTTCGCCGTTTCCGGGCTGTCGATCAGAGTCCAATCGGCGATGACGCGCGTCCCTCTGTTTGTGTCCCCGGCCCATATCAACAGGATTACGGCGATGGCACCCGTGTCCCCGTTGGTGACGGTGTCGATCACAGCGGGATTGCGAAAGGCGTCGATATAGCCCTGAAGCTGGAGGTTGAACTCGCCTGCATTGACGCTGCCCGAAGAATCGAGTGCCAGAACAAGCTCCAGATCAACCTCTCGGTCTTGGGCAACCGCCCCGGATGCGGCCCAACACGAGACCAAAATGGCAGCGAATGCGACAAATGCTCGCACAAGACCTCCCACTCTTTTAGGGGCGCTGACCTTGGCCCCTGCCCGCGCGCCCGACTATACTTCAGCCTCCCATCACGTGCAGAAAATGTCTCATGATCCCGCGCTATAGCCGACCGGAAATGGCCCAGATTTGGGCGCCCGAATCCCGATTCCAGATTTGGCTGGAGATTGAGGCCCACGCCTGTGACGCGCAGGCGGCCCTGGGGGTTATTCCAAAAGAAGCCGCCGCAGCGGTGTGGGAAAAGGGCAAATTCGAGATCGACCGCATCGACGAGATCGAGCGCGAAACCCGCCACGACGTCATCGCATTTCTGACCAGCGTCGCGGAACATGTCGGGGAGCCGGCGCGCTTCATCCACCAGGGCATGACCTCATCCGACGTCCTCGACACCTGCCTCGCGGTGCAACTTACGCGCGCTGCAGATCTGCTTATCCAGGACGTCGAGGGGCTTTTGGTCGTGCTGCGGCGGCGGGCCGAGGAACACAAGTTTACGGTTTGCGTCGGCCGCAGCCACGGTATCCACGCCGAACCCACGACCTTCGGCCTCAAAATGGCCCAGGCCTACGCAGAATTTGACCGCTGCAAGACACGACTGGAAACCGCACGGGCCGAGATCGCGACGTGTGCGATCTCAGGGGCCGTCGGCACGTTCGCCAATATCGACCCTGCCGTGGAGGCGCACGTCGCCAGGGCCCTTGGCCTCGAAGTCGAACCGGTTTCAACCCAAGTCATCCCGCGCGACCGTCATGCCGCGTTCTTCTCTGCGCTCGCTCTCGTGGCCAGCTGCGTTGAGCGCCTGGCCACCGAAATTCGGCACCTGCAACGGACCGAAGTCCTTGAGGCGGAAGAGTATTTCGCGAAGGGACAAAAGGGTTCTTCAGCGATGCCGCACAAGCGAAACCCGGTCCTGAGCGAGAACCTGACCGGATTGGCGCGCATGGTACGTGGCTATGCGGTGCCGGCCCTGGAGAATGTCGCGTTATGGCACGAACGCGACATCTCTCACTCTTCGGTCGAGCGCATGATCGGCCCCGACGCGACGGGAACGTTAGACTTTGCCCTGGCGCGGCTCACGGGTCTGATGGACAAGCTGGTGGTCCATCCCGACCGCATGCAGGAAAATCTCGATCAGATGCGCGGCTTGGTCCACTCGCAACGTGTCCTGCTTGCTCTCACGCAGAAGGGCGCCAGCCGCGAGGCCGCGTACGTGATGGTTCAGCGAAATGCGATGAAGGTTTGGGAAGAGCGGATCGATTTTCTCGACACGCTCCTCGCCGACACGGAGGTAGTCGCGCTCATCTCAGAGGCCGAACTGCGCGAGGCCTTTGATCTGAGCTACCACACCAAGCATGTACCGACGATTTTCAAGCGGGTCTTTGGCGCGACCGAGCAAATGCGCAACGCCGCCCAGTAAAGGCGGCGACTAGGCCTCGGCCTCGATTTGTTCGCGGGCAACCCGGGTCAGACTGTCCATCTTGCGCCGTAGGTCGTGGTCGGAGACGTCGACTTTGGCGGTATCGAGATCCGCTCTCACTTTGTGGAAAACGTCCTCATCGGCTGGGACGATGCCAGGCTCGTCGAAATCAGCCATAACGGTCTGCTTGCCATATGCCTCGGCATCGGCTTCCTTCATACCCATCAAATCCGCAGCCCACAGCCCGAGTAGCTTGTTGCGCCGAGCCGAAACCTTGAAGTCCATTTCACGGTCATGGGCGTATTTGGCTTCTTGCGCCTGTTCGCGCTTCTCGAAAGTAGATGACATGGGGTGAGACGCTCCCTGCTCGGTGTTGGTCTAGGCTGTCCATAGCCCTTTGGGCCAGTCTAAATCAACCTTCGATTTAGGTTTTGGACCGGGCCGCGTCCAGTCCGGCAGGCCCTTGGGTGTCTAGTTTTTTTGCCCTATAAAGCGACGGGCCTGTATTTGGCCACTCATCATAGGAAATTACCCAAAATGGCCCGCCGCAGACAGATTTACGAAGGCAAGGCAAAGGTCATTTTTGAGGGCCCGGAGCCGGGAACGCTTGTCCAATACTTCAAAGATGACGCCACCGCGTTCAATAACCAAAAACGCGGTACCATCACCGGCAAGGGCGTTCTGAATAATCGGATTTCCGAGTATTTGATGACCCGGATCGGCGAGATTGGCGTGCCGACCCACTTTGTGCGCCGCCTGAACATGCGCGAACAACTCATCAAAGAAGTCGAGATTATCCCGATCGAGGTCGTCGTGCGTAACGTGGCCGCGGGATCATTGTCCAAGAGGTTGGGCATCCCAGAGGGCCAGACGCTGCCCCGATCCATCATCGAGTATTACTACAAATCCGATGAATTGGACGATCCGATGGTCGGTGAGGAACACATCACGGCATTCGGGTGGTCATCGCCACAAGAGTTGGACGAGATGGTCGCGATGTCGTTGCGGATCAACGACTTCCTCTCGGGCCTGTTCTTCGGCGTTGGCATTCGGTTGATCGACTTCAAGATCGAGTATGGGCGGCACTACGCGAATGAGGACATGCGGATCGTGCTTGCCGACGAAATCAGCCCCGACTCGTGCCGCTTGTGGGACCTTCAAACGAACGAAAAGATGGACAAAGATCGGTTTCGTCGGGACATGGACAATATTGCCGAAGCCTACCAAGAAGTCGCCCGGCGCCTCGGCATCCTGCCAGAGAGCGGCCCGAGCGACATCAAAGGCCCGCAGGTCATGCAGTAACCGATGAAAGCGTTGGTTCATATCACGCTCAAACCGGGGGTTCTCGATCCCCAGGGTAAGGCGATCGAAAACGCCCTAAGCCATTTTGGCTTTGAAGGCGTGCGCGACGTGCGACAGGGTAAGTACATCGAACTCGACTTGCCGGACGGCGATCATGCCGACGCCGAAGCAGCGGTAAAGGAAATGTGCGAGCGCCTGTTGGCCAACACGGTGATCGAGAACTACCGAGTCGAAATCGTTGACCAAACTTGATCAACGTCAGGACCTAGGGGCGACCGAACCAAGATGAAGGCCGCGGTCATCGTTTTTCCGGGCTCTAATTGCGATCGCGACCTGAAGGTTGCGCTTTCACAATCGATGGGCTCGGAACCAGCCATGGTTTGGCATGGCGATACGGCACTACCGGATGTCGATCTTATTGCCGTGCCGGGTGGATTTTCCTACGGCGACTACCTCCGTTCGGGCTCCATGGCAGCGCACTCCCCGATCATGAAGGAGGTCTCCCGCTTTGCTAGCCGCGGCGTCGCCGTACTGGGGATCTGCAACGGGTTCCAAGTGCTGACCGAGACGGGCCTGCTGCCCGGCGTACTCATGCGAAATCGGAATCTGAGGTTCGTGTGCCGTGACGTGTTTCTGCGCGTTGAGGTCGACGACACGGTGTTTAGTAGCGCCTACACCGCAGGTCAGACAATTCGCGTGCCGGTGGCCCATCATGACGGGAACTATTTCATCGATCCCGACGGCCACGCGCAGCTAGAGGACGAGCAACGCGTTGCGTTCCGGTACTGCGACGAAACCGGCGCGATCACCGATGCAGCCAACCCCAATGGCTCGTTATCGAACATCGCCGGGATTCTCGATCCAACCCGCCGCATATTGGGCATGATGCCGCACCCTGAGCGCCTATCGGATCCCGCGTTGGGTGGGAACGACGGGCGTGCCCTTTTTGACTCATTGATCAGCGCATTGTCCTAGGCGATGAACGATCTCAACAACGTGACCCCGGAACTTGCCGCCGAGCACGGCCTCACCGCGGATGAGTTCGCCCGTGCGGTCGAGATCCTGGGTCGGACGCCCAACCTGACGGAGCTCGGGATTTTCTCGGTCATGTGGAGCGAGCACTGCTCCTATAAATCTTCGAAGAAATGGTTGCGGACGTTGCCGACCGAGGCGCCGTGGGTGATATGCGGCCCGGGCGAGAATGCCGGCGTGATCGATATCGGTGAGGGGTTGGCCGCGATCTTCAAGATGGAAAGCCACAACCACCCTTCGTATATCGAGCCCTACCAAGGGGCCGCAACCGGCGTGGGCGGTATCTTGCGCGATGTCTTCACCATGGGCGCGCGTCCGATCGCAAACCTCAACGCGCTGCGTTTTGGGTCCCCTAATCACCCCAAGACGCGCCATCTGGTGAGCGGCGTCGTGGCCGGGATCGGCGGATACGGCAACTGTATCGGTGTGCCAACCGTCGGTGGCGAGTGCACTTTTCACAAGAGCTACGACGGCAACATTTTGGTCAATGCGATGACGGTGGGCATCGCGCCGACCGATCGGATCTTTTACGCCGAAGCCGCAGGGGTCGGGAATCCCGTGATCTACGTGGGGTCCACGACCGGTCGCGACGGGATTCATGGGGCGACGATGGCGTCGGCGGAGTTCGACGACCAATCGGAGGAAAAGCGCCCAACCGTTCAGGTCGGCGACCCGTTCACGGAGAAACTTCTGCTGGAAGCATGCCTAGAGTTGATGGCCACCGACACCATCGTGGCCATCCAGGACATGGGCGCCGCCGGCCTCACATCCTCGTCGTTCGAAATGGCGTCTCGTGGCGGCATGGGCATCGACATCGACCTCGACCAAGTGCCGATGCGTGAGACCGGCATGAGCGCCTATGAGCTGATGCTCTCGGAAAGCCAAGAGCGCATGTTGATCGTGCTGAAAGCGGGTCGTGAAGACGATGCGCGCGCCATCTTTGAGAAGTGGGAACTTGATTTCGCCGTGATTGGACGGTTGACCGAAAGCGGTCGCATGGTCCTCACAATGGACGGCAAGACCGTTGCCGACCTTCCTGTTGCCCCCCTTGCCGATAGCGCGCCCGAGTACGACCGACCGCACAAACCGAGTCCCGCGCGGCCTTCGATCACGGCCAGCGATGTTGCGCCGCAAACCAGCATTCGAGAATCGCTGCTCACCCTCGTTGCCTCTCCCGATCTGTGCTCCAAACGTTGGATTTGGGAGCAGTATGATCATATGGTGATGGCCGATACGGTGGTTCGTCCCGGCAGCGATGCCGCTGTCGTTCGTATCCATGGCAGCAACCGGGCCCTTGCGATGACGACGGACTGCACCCCGCGATATGTTGCCGCTGATCCCATTGAAGGCGGCAAACAAGCGGTGGCGGAATGTTGGCGCAACCTGACATCGACCGGTGCACGGCCGATGGCGATTACGGACTGCCTCAATTTCGGCAATCCCGAGCGCGCCGACGTTATGGGCCAGTTCGTCGGCGCCGTTTCAGGTATCGGCGATGCCGCCCGCTTACTCGATTTCCCGATCGTTTCCGGTAACGTCTCGTTCTACAACGAGACCAACGGCAACGCCGTTCAACCAACCCCAGCCATCGGCGGCGTCGGCCTGATCGACGACCTAGACCGCATCACTCGTGTGGGCATCGACCAACCCGATCTCGCCGTAATCGTGATCGGCACAACGACCGGCCAGTTGGGCGCCAGCCTCTATTTGCGTGAGATTGTCGGTCGCGAAGACGGCGCGCCGCCCCTTGTCGATTTGGCGACCGAGCGGCGGGTCGGCGATTTTGTGCGTGGCGAAATCGAGGCCGGCCGGGTTCGTATTTGTCATGACGTCAGCGATGGCGGCGTCGCGGTCACCCTAGCGGAAATGGTCTTGGCAGGCGGGGTGGGCATCACCATGTCTGTGCGGGACACGGCGGACCATGGCTGGTGGTTTGGCGAAGACCAAGCCCGCTACGTCGTTGCTTTAGAGCAGAAGCTCGTACAAACACTGATCGCCAACGCCGAAACCGCTGGGGTGCCGGCGATGCAAATTGGTGTCAGCGGCGGCGCGACACTTGATCTCGGCACTGAAGGAGAAATTCCAATCACCGCATTGCGAGAGGCCGCCGAAGGGTGGCTGCCCACCTATATGGACGCCTAGAGACATCGCAATTCGAAAACCTGGGAGAACGCACGATGGCAATGGACGCCGCGGAAATTCAACGGCTGATCAAAGAAGGTATTCCTGATGCGACCGTGACCATTGAGGACCTGCGGGGTGACGGCGATCATTACGCGGCCCGCGTGGTTTCCAGCACGTTCGCCGGGAAAACCCGCGTGCAACAGCATCAGATGGTCTACCAAGCCCTGCGCGGCAATATGGGGGACGCCCTCCACGCGCTGGCCCTACAGACGTCCGTGCCGACCGACTAATATCCCTTCGGCTCTTATGGTTGAAATCGCCCTGGGAAAGGGCACATTAGCGTTTCAACCGGCGTAGCCAGCAGCAAAAGGACGAGCGACATGAGCGACAATCCGGTGTTTGACCGAATCCGACAGGAAATCGACGAGACCCAAGTGGTTCTCTACATGAAGGGAACACCGATCTTTCCCCAATGTGGCTTCTCCGCGACCGTTGTCCAGGTTTTGAGCGAAGTCGGGGTGAAGTTCAAAGGGGTGGACGTTCTAATGGACCCGTCCCTACGAGACGGCGTGAAGCAATTCAGCGACTGGCCAACCATCCCCCAGCTTTACGTCAAGGGCGAGTTCGTTGGCGGATGCGACATCGTACGGGAGATGTTCGAGACCGGCGAGTTGAAACAATACCTTGAGGAAAAAGGCGCCGTATCGGCGACCGCCGACGCCTGAGGGTTTCGCCGGGCAAAGAAAAAGGGCGCAATGCGCCCTTTTTTCGTGTCTGTGTCGCGACGGTCAGTGCGAGGAGTAGTACTCAACAACCAAGTTGGGCTCCATCATCACCGGATAGGGAACGTCCGCCAATTTCGGAACACGGACGAACGTGCCCTTCATCTTCGCGTGATCGACATCGAGGTATTCTGGTACATCACGTTCTGCCAAGTCGACCGCTTCCAGCACGATGCCGAGCTGCTTTGAGCGCTCCCGCACTTCGACGACGTCGCCCTCACGAACCTGATAGCTCGGAATGTTGACGCGACGACCGTTGACCATGACGTGGCCGTGATTGACGAACTGGCGCGAGGCAAAAACCGTCGGTACGAACTTCATCCGGTAGACCACCGCATCAAGACGTCGCTCCAACAGACCGATCAACGTCTCCGAGGTATCACCGCGCTTGCGAGATGCCTCCGCGTAAATCCGACGGAACTGTTTTTCGGTGATGTTCCCGTAGTAGCCACGCAGCCGCTGCTTGGCCATCAACTGAATGCCAAAATCCGAGGGCTTGCGCCGACGCTGGCCATGCTGGCCGGGGCCATATTCGCGACGGTTCACGGGGCTTTTGGGTCGACCCCAAAGGTTCTCGCCGAGCCGTCGGTTTATTTTGTATTTCGATTTCAGTCGTTTGGTCATTCGTGTTTCGCCATTCTCACATACGAAAACGGCCGCCTTGAAGCAGCCGCCCTTGGAAGCGCCGTACTATAGCGACGGGCCGTTCAGTGTCAAACGACGTGAAGCACTAAAGGTTTCATTTTTTCTCTGCATTCTCAACCACTTAGGAGACATGCGGGTCTGAAGCCCGTCGAGCCAGGGCCGCATGGTGGCCCTACTTCCCGTTTGACCCGGTCCGCCGCGCGGTTGATAGCGACGTGACGACCCCCCGCAAGGTCCTCACCTCCTGCTCGGTCAGGCGCGCGCGCTGCAGCAGGGCACGGATATTTCGCACCATGGTCGGGGCCTTTTCGGGAGGAAATAGGAAACCCGAGGTGCGAAGTTCATCCTCGAGGTGGTCGAACAGGTGCGCGAGTTCCACTTTGGTGGCCGGAACGCTGTCACCGTCATTGTGCTGGAGGGGCGGCGTTCGATCGGCAGCGCGGAAGTATTCATAGCCGAACAGAAGGACCGCCTGCGCCAGGTTCAGCGAGGAAAACGCAGGGTTCGCCGGAACATTGATGATCCGGTCAGCCAGGGAAAGATCGTCGTTCTCGAGACCGGCCCGTTCGGGTCCAAACATCACGCCGCATCGCTCACCAGCGGAGAGGCGCGTGTGGATGTCATCCACCGCGTGCGCCGGGGTCGCAACATCCTTACGAAGGTCACGTTGGCGCGCCGTCATCGCATAGACCATCTGCAAGTCCGCCACGGCGTCGCGGGTCGATTGAAAGACCCGAACGCCCTCGATGACCACATCCGCGCCCGACGCAGCGGCGACGGCCTTTTCGTTCGGCCAGCCATCACGGGGCGCGACAAGACGGAGTTCGGAAAGACCGAAGTTCAACATGGCACGCGCCGCCGCGCCAATGTTCTCACCCAGTTGCGGGTGCACCAACACTATGGTTGGGCCGCCCGCCCGCACCGCTTGGGACCGATCTGTTCCCGCCATCAACCGTCGGCCTGGTATCGCCAGGTCGTGCCCTCCGGCCCATCCTCGAGCACCACCCCCTTCGCCAAGAGGTCGTCCCGGATCTGATCAGAGGTCGCAAAGTCCTTGTTTTCCCGAGCCGCCGTTCTTTTGGCGATGAGGGCGTTGATTTCCTCCTCACCCGTCTCACCGGTACCGGTCTGAAACCAAGACTGTGGGCTTTCTTGAATGACCCCCAAGAGATCGCCGGCGGCGCGGATTGCCGCAACCAAAGCCGCGCATTCGCGGTCATCCTCAGCACGGTTGAGGCGGCCAACAAGACCCATCAATTCAGTGAATGCGAGCGGCGTGTTGAAATCATCGCGCAGGGCTGCGCGAACCTTCCCTAGACCGTCGTCTGGGTCCGTGTCTTGGTCCACTGCGCCGGATCGACGAAGCGCGCTGTAGATCCGTTCAAGATTGCTGCGCGCCTGCTGGAGGCCGAGTTCGGTCCAATCAAGCGGCTGGCGATAGTGCGCCGACAACAAGAGCCAACGAATCTCTTCTCCACGCCAGCGTTTTAGGGCATCGCGGACAACAATGAAGTTGCCCAACGATTTGGACATCTTCTGACCTTCGATGACGACCATGCCGTTGTGGAGCCAATAGTTGGCGAGTGGCGCGCCCTCGTGCGCACAGACGCTCTGGGCGATTTCGTTTTCATGGTGCGGAAAGATGAGATCCAAACCGCCACCATGAATATCGAACGTTTTGCCGAGATAGACCTCGCTCATGGCCGAGCACTCGATGTGCCAACCGGGACGTCCGCGCCCCCAGGGGCTGTCCCAGCCGGGTTGCGTGTCGTCAGACGGTTTCCACAGCACGAAATCGGCCGGATCGCGTTTGAATGGCGCCACATCCACACGGGCGCCGGCAATCTGCTCGTCTCGATCCCGTCCCGAAAGTTGACCGTACGCGGGCATTGAGCCGACCGAGAAAAGAACGTGGCTTTCGGCAACGTAGGCATGGTCGCGCGCGATCAAGGTTTCGATCATCGCGACCATGGGCGCTATGTGATCGGT